>CAYNIS010000326.1:0-4363 GCA_964397055.1 uncultured Rhodospirillaceae bacterium
TCGAGCGTGTCATCGCCGCCACCGCCGTTGAGCGTGTCGTTGCCGGCCCCGCCGAGGAGCCTGTCGCCGCTGACATTCGATCCGGTGACGGTGTCGTCGCCCGCGCCGCCATCAACGGCGGAGACATTGGCAAGGGTCAGGTGGCTGAGGTCGATGTCATCGTCGCCGGTCGTCCCGGTAATCGCCTGACCGCCAGCATCGAGGATTTCGATCCCGGTAAAGGTCACGGCGTCATGGGCGAAGTCCTCGCCGCTGACATTCAGGAGACGATCGGTGCCGGCTTCGCCGTCGAAGTGGCTTGCGCCGTCCTCGTCGCCGCGGAACCGCAGGATGTCGTCGCCGGCCCCGCCCTTGAGCGTGTTGACACCGGTCCCGCCGTCAAGGTCGTCGTCGCCGGCGCCGCCCTGGAGGATATCGTCGCCATCGCCGCCGCGGATAACATCGTCGGAACTGTCCGATCCGGTGACAACGTCGTCGCCGTCGCCGGCCTCTATGGCGCTGACGCCCTTCAGGTGAAGGCCCGAGAAGTCGAGATCGTCATCGCCCGACGACCCGACGATCGCATGGCCGTTGCCATCGATCACCTCGACATTGACGAAGGTGGTCTCGGCCAGGGCCAGCGGGCCACCGCCCGCGTTCACCACGCGATCGACGCCGGTGCCGCCGTCGATCTCGTCTCTCGCCGCTTCAGCGCCACGGATCCGGAACAGGTCGTCGCCGCTGTCGCCGAACATGCGGTCACGGCCGCGCCCGCCATCGATCGTGTCATTGCCCGGGCCGCCGCGGATCAGGTCATCGCCATCCAGCCCGACGATCAGCGTGTCTTCTTCACCGTCCTCGAGAACGTCCGCGCCGGGCGTCCCGATCATGGGCTCACGGACCGCCTTTTCGGTATCCCTGTCGGTATCAATCTCGTCGGTGTCATCGTCGACGATGCTTCGATCACGACGCGGATCACCGATCGGCCCAAGTCGCTCAGCCAGACGATCGATGACGGAGGTCAAGGGGGCGCGCATGCCGGCGGCCGTGGATGCGGCATCGCTGTCCGGCGGCACAAAGCCAGCCTCTGCCAGGAGGTCGCGCGCGTAGACGCGTATCCCTTCCAGCCGTTGAACGAGCGCACCGAAGACGGTCTCCTGTCCGGATTGGAGATCCGTGCTCCTGGCGGTCGCCGCGTACGCCCCGGTGTCGAGCATCTCCGCGGCCTGATCACCGAACATCTCGGCGAGCTTGGCGTCACTGGTCAGAGACTGCTGTTCGCCGGCGCTGCGGCGGACTGCCGAACTTCCGCCGCCCCCCGACGTGGTGGGCGGCGTCGGCGCGGTCTGCGCCGCCCGGGACTGCTCAATCTCGACCAGGCGCGGCTGCAGCGGGCGAATAACGATGACGTTGCCATCGCGTGCTGGTCCGTCCGCCAGCGGCAGGTCCGTGAACGAGACGTCCAGCGGCGGGACATTGGCGAACGGCAGGTCTTCTGACGGCCCTGTCTGGCGCACCGCATCGGCCGTGCGCACGCCGTCATCGGCAGCGGCTGACGCTGTCGTCGCGGAGGCGGTCGTGGCTGAGCGGTCGCGTGACACCATCGGTCTCCAACGCGCCATGGCCAAATCGATCGGGTTGGACCTGGCGCTTCACCACGCCAAGGGTCATCTCGAAGGCTTCGGTCCTGGCAAATTCGCGGGATGGCACCCGGCTTTCTGGCGAATTCCAGATGTGCCGAACCTTTCCCGCTGAACCTCCATCCCTACCTTGCCCGGTTGCCTTCAACCTTCGGGCGTCTCCAAACCTACTTCACGGTCGAAACGGAAAACGCGAAGGCAACTGCATTCAGCTTGACACCCCGATTGCGTCGCCGAAAGCGAATTGCGCGAAAATCCGGGATGTTACGGTCCATTGCGTAGGGGAACTACCGTACGAATCGAAGATCAAGGTTAACGATTTCTTGGCGGTTCTTTCATGTTTAAAGGTTTTGGTAAGTATAGTTTTGGCGGGATTGACGCCAAGAACCGCAGAGTTCGGGGCAGATCTCTTGTCTGGAAGTGCCGCGGCACCGCCACGCGTTAACGATTGCGTGGCTTCGTCGCAGCCATACGGAGTCCTGCGCAGACGGCGTCGGGAAGCCGTTGGGCGTTTATGACGGTCTCAAAGAAAAAGGTGAGCCAAAACTGGCCCACCTTCATCGGAAGTTTCCCGCGAATTTTAGGAAATTAGAACAAGAAGTCGCCGCTGGTCAGGGCGGTGACGCCGTTGACGGTGATCTGGCCATTGCCGCCCTCGAGCTCGTCGAGGTCGATGGTGAGATTGCCGCCGCTGACCGACCCGTAGGCGTCGAGCGCGTCGAACACACCGTCGTTGTTCTCGTCGAGGTCGCGGAAGGTCAGGCGCAGGCCGTCGACGTCGTCGAAGGCGCGCAGGTCGATGTCGTCCTGACCGATGGTGAAGTCGGTGATGGTGTCGTTGCCGACATTGCCCGCGAAGATGAAGCGGTCGTTGTCGGCCCCGCCGGTCAGCGTGTCGTTGCCCGCGCCGCCGATCAGCCAGTCCTCGCCGGCATTGCCGACCAGGACATCATTGCCGCTGCCACCTTCGAGCCGGTCATTGGCGAACTTCGACCCCTTGATGGTGTCGTGGCCGCCACCGCCGTTGATGAAGCTCACCTTCGACAGCTGGAGGTTGGTGAAGTCGAAGCTGTCACCGCCGCTGGAGCCAAGGATGCCCTCGTTGCCGCCCTCGATCCGCTCGATCGAATTGAAGTTGATCTCCTCGAAGGTCAGCGCCTCGTCGCCGGTGTTGCGGATGGTGTCGAAGCCGGAACCGCCCTTGAAGCTGTCCTTCTTCGCCTCGTCTCCTGCGACCAGGAACGTATCGTCGCCGTCACCGCCGTCGAGGCTGTCCCTGCCCTCGCCGCCGTCAAGGGTGTCGTCGCCCTTGCCGCCGTAGAGGCTGTCGTCACCCTCGCCACCGAAGAGACGGTCATCCCCGTTGTTGCCGTAGAGGCCGTCCTTGCCGGTGCCGCCGTAGATGCGGTCGTTGGAGGCGTTCGAGCCCCTGATGACGTCGTTGCCGCCGAAGCCTTCGATCACGCCGGCCTTGACCAGGGCCAGGCCGGAGAAGTCGAGGGTATTGGCACCCGAGGTGCCCTGGATGCCCTTGTTGCGGCCCTCCAGGCGCTCGATCGAGTTGAAGTCGGTGTTCTCGAAGACGAGTGCCGTGTCGCCGATGTTGCGGATGGTGTCGGTGCCCGACCCGCCCTTGAACGCGTCGGTCTTGCCCTCGTCACCGGTGACCAGGAACGTGTCGTCGCCGTCACCGCCGTCGAGGCTGTCCTTGCCCTCGCCGCCGTCGAGGCTGTCGTTGCCCTTGCCGCCGTAAAGGCTGTCGTCACCGGCGCCGCCGAACAGCTTGTCGTTGCCGCCGTTGCCGTAGAGGCCGTCCTTGCCGCCGTTGCCGAACAGCTGGTTGTTCTTGCCGTCGCCGATCAGCGTGTCGTTCTTGCTCGAACCGTTCAGGTTCTCGATCGAGACCAGCGTATCGGTCTCGCCCGACCCGGTTGCCGTGCCCTTGGTCAGGTCGGCCACCACCGCGCGGCTGCGGGTCGAGAAGTCGGCGGTGTCGGTGCCGGAGCCGCCGTCCAGGACGTCATCGCCCTTGCCGCCGACCAGGTTGTCGTTGCCGGAACCGCCGTTCAGCTGATCGACGCCGTCGCCACCGTCGAGATGGTCGTTTCCGCCGCCACCGTTCAGCGCGTCGTTACCCTTGCCGCCGAGGAGGACATCGGCGCCCTTGTCGCCGGACAGGATGTCGTTGCCGTCGCCGCCGTCGAGGACATTGTTGCCGTCGTCGCCGTCGATCACGTCATTGAAGCGGGAGCCGACGACATTCTCGATGCCGGTCAGCGTGTCGGTGCCGCCGTCGCCGTCCGCCACGGCCTGGCCGTCCTCCAGGTCGACGATGACGCCGGCCGTGGCCGCCGAATAGTCGACGGTGTCAGTGCCGTCGCCGCCGTCGATGTCGTCGTCGCCCGCGCCGCCGGCCAGGACATCGTTGCCACCAAGACCGGCAATGATGTCGTTGCCGTCACCGCCATTCAGGACGTTGGCGCGGTTGTTGCCGGTGAGCGTGTCGTTCCCGTCTGATCCGGTCAGGTTTTCAATGCTGGTCAGCGTGTCGGTGCCCTGGCCGGTCGCCGTGCCGTTGCCGTTGGTGTCGATGCTGACGGTCACGCCGTTCGTCGAACCGGAGAAGTCGGCAGTATCGGTGCCGCTGCCACCGCTGATGATGTCGTTGCCGGAGCCGCCGTTCAGGACATCGTCGCCGCCGTTGCCGCCGATCTCGTCGTTGCCGGACCCGCCGTAGATGACGT
>CAYNIS010000326.1:4463-4538 GCA_964397055.1 uncultured Rhodospirillaceae bacterium
CCGAGCCGCCGTCGATGACGTCGTCGCCGCCGTTGCCGCCGATCTCGTCGTTGCCGGACCCGCCGTAGATGACGT
>CAYNIS010000327.1:0-4502 GCA_964397055.1 uncultured Rhodospirillaceae bacterium
TCGGAAACGGGCACCGTGAACGTGACGGTCTGACCGATCAGGTCGGGGTTTTCGGTCATGATGGGACCCTAGCTGGAGTCCGCAAGGCAGACCACCCGGACGCGGATTGTGACCGATGACATGAACCGCTAGCCTCCGGCGCCTCGTGGTGGACCTCCGGGGATTGAACCACGCCCAGCTGGAGGCGGTGACCACCACCGAGGGACCGATCCTGGTCCTGGCGGGGGCGGGATCGGGCAAGACCCGAGTGATCACGTACCGGCTGGCCCACCTGTTGGGTAAGGGTGTCCGGCCCGACAACGTCCTGTGCGTGACCTTCACCAACAAGGCGGCCCGGGAGATGCGAGAGCGGGTCGCGGCACAGATCGGCCTGCCGGTGGAAGGCTGGTGGCTGGGCACCTTCCACGCGCTCGCCGCGCGCATGCTGCGCCGCCACGCCGAACTGGTGGGCTTGCGCTCCGATTTCACCATCCTCGACACCGACGACCAGATCCGGCTGGTCAAGCAGGTGTCGGAAGCCGCCAACATCGATCAGAAGAAGTGGCCGGCGCGGGTGATCCTGTCCGCGATCGAACGCTGGAAGGACCGTGGCCTCACCCCCGACCGGCTGGAGGCCGGCGACGGCGGGGACCTCGCCGGCGGGCGGATGATCGAGCTCTACAGCGCCTATCAGCAACGCCTGCAGACCCTGAACGCCTGCGATTTCGGCGATTTGCTGCTGCACACCATCACCATCATGCAGCGCAACACGGAGGTGCTGGAGCGCTACCACCAGCGTTTCCGCTATCTCCTGGTCGACGAATACCAGGACACCAATGTCGCCCAGTATCTGTGGCTGCGCCTGCTCGCCCAGGGCCATCGCAACATCTGCTGTGTCGGTGACGACGACCAGTCGATCTATGGCTGGCGCGGGGCGGAGGTCGGCAACATCCTGCGCTTCGAGACCGACTTTCCCGGCGCCGCCGTCATCCGGCTCGAACAGAACTACCGCTCGACCGGCAACATCCTGGCCGCCGCTTCCGGCCTGATCGCCCACAATCGCGGGCGCCTGGGCAAGACCCTGTGGACCGCCGACGGCAGCGGCGGCGACCCGGTCGTCGTGCGCGGCGTCTGGGAGGGCGAGGAGGAAGCGCGCTGGGTCGCCGACGAGATCGAGCGGCTGCAAGCGAAGGAGGACGTGCGCCTGAGGGACATCGCGATCCTGGTGCGCGCCGGCCACCAGAGCCGCGAGTTCGAGGAACGCTTCCTGACCGTCGGCATGCCCTATCGCGTGCTCGGCGGCCCGCGCTTCTATGAGCGCCAGGAGATTCGCGACGCCCTCGCCTATCTCCGCGTCGTCGCCCAGCCGGACGACGACCTGGCGCTGGAACGCATCATCAACACGCCGCGCCGCGGGGTCGGACCGTCGGCCCTGCAGACCCTCCATCAGGCAGCGCGCGCGGATGGCGTCTCGCTGCACGAGGCGGCCCTGCGGCTGGGCCAGACCGACGTCCTGAAGCCCAAGATGCGGATCACAATCCGCACGCTGATGACCGACTTCGAACGCTGGCGGGGCATGCTCTCCACCACCCAGCATGCCGAGGTGGTGCGCACGATCCTGGACGAGAGCGGCTACACCGGCATGTGGCAGCAGGACAAGTCGCCGGAAGCGCCGGGCCGGCTGGAGAACCTCAAGGAGTTCGTCGAGGCGGTGGCGGAGTTCGAAACGCTGCCGGCTTTCCTGGAACACGTCTCCCTGGTGATGGAGAACCAGGACTCCTCCGACGGCGACCAGGTGACCGTGATGACGCTGCACGGCGCCAAGGGCCTGGAGTTCCCGGTCGTCTTCCTGCCCGGCTGGGAGGAGGGCCTGTTCCCCAACCAGCGCGCGATGGACGAGACCGGCGTTGCCGGGCTGGAGGAGGAACGCCGGCTCGCCTATGTCGGCCTGACCCGCGCGCGGACCCGCGCCTATGTCAGCCATGCCGCCAACCGGCGGGTGTTCGGCAACTGGACCTCGACCATTCCGTCGCGCTTCGTCGAGGAACTGCCCGCGCCCCATATCCGCGAGGAAGTCGACAACGGCGTCTACGGCGGCGGCTCTGGTTTCAGCGGCGCTGGTTACCCGGGCCGGGGGGCCGGCAACGGCAACGGTCTCTTCTCCGACTGGCAGGCCTCCGCCCAGCGCGCGGCACGCTTCGCCGGACGCACCATCGACGCCTCCCCGACCCGGGTGGTCGAGCGGCCGGCCCAGACCCACGCCTTCACCGTCGGCGAGCGGGTGTTCCATCAGAAGTTCGGCTACGGCACCGTCGCCTTCGTCGACGACGAACGATCGATGGAGGGGGTCAAGCTGGAGGTCGATTTCGACATCTCCGGCAGGAAGCGCCTGGTGGACAGTTTCGTCGTGCCGGCCGACAAGGCCGGCGCTTGATGACCACCACCTGGCGGGTCAGCGTCGAGGTACCGGCGGCGATCGTCCAGACCTTCGCCAACGGCCTCGACGACCTGTTCCTGGCGATCACGACGTCCGAGCTGGAGGAAGCCGCGCGCTGGCGGATCGAGGGGCTGACGCAGGGGCCGCCCGATCAGGCCGGGATCGGCGCCCGGCTCGCCATCCTGGCGGCGGCGACCGGGATCGACGAACCGGTTGCCCTGGTCGAGCCGGTGCCGGACACCGATTGGCTCGAACACGTCTACCGCGGCTTCCCGACACTCACGATCGGCCGCTTCTTCATCCATGGCAGCCATCATGAGGAACGGCGCAAGGCCGGCCATGTCCCGTTGTGGATCGATGCCGCGACCGCCTTCGGCTCCGGCACGCACCAGTCGACGGAGGGCTGCCTGCGCGCGATCGGCGACCTCGCCCGCCTCGGCCGCCCGCGCCGGGTGCTCGACATGGGCTGCGGTTCGGGCATCCTGGCGATTGCCGCCGCGAAGGTCTGGAAACGCCCGGTCGTCGCCGTCGACATCGATCCCGAAGCCGCCCGGGTCACGCGCTTCAACGCCGTACGGAACGGTGTGCGCCACTGGATTCGGAGTGCTCCCGGCCCGGGCTATCGCACGCGTCTGGTGGCGGCCGGCCGGCCCTACGACCTGATCCTCTCCAACATCCTGGCCCGCCCCCTGGCGCGCATGGCCCCGGACCTCGCCCGGTACCTGGCGCCCGGCGGTCATGCGATCCTGGCCGGGCTGATGACCCGGCAGGCGGCCTTCGTCACCACCGCGCATGCCCTGGCCGGCCTCTCCCTGGTCCGCCGCTACGACCTGGAAGGGTGGACGACCCTGGTGCTGCGGCGCGGATAGCCCCCAAACAAACGGGTTGACCGGGGCCGATGCACGCGCCGACGCTCAAGCGGTTCGACCCAGACCGGAGCCCGCAGCCATGCCCGACACCTTCACCGATCCCCGCTTCACCGATCCCCGCTTCACCGAGGTCATCACCGACCCGGACCAGATCCTGGAGGTGATCGGCCGCCCGGCGCAGCGCGTGCTCGACAAGGTCAACGACCATATCGAGGCGACGGCGGCCGCCTTCATCGCGTCCGCGCCGTTCCTCCTGATCGGCACCACGGATGCCGACGGCAACTGCGACGTCTCTCCCAAGGGGGACCCAGCCGGCTTCGTCAAGGTGCTGGACGAAAAGACGATCGCCATCCCCGACCGGCCGGGCAACCGGCGCATCGATACCTTCCGCAACATCCTCGCCAACCCGCGTGTCGGACTGATCTTCCTGATCCCGGGCAAGGGCGACACCCTGCGCATCAACGGCTCCGCCCAGATCGTCCGCGACCTTGCGGTGCGCCAGATGATGGCGGTAAACGACAAGCTGCCCGATTTCGCGATCATCGTGCATACGGAGGAGGTTTATCTCCACTGCACCAAGTGCATGGTCCGATCGAAGCTGTGGCAGCCGGATGCCTGGCCCGACCTCGCCCTCGTCCCGACCATGGCGGAGGCGATCAGGGCGCAGGCCAACCTGCAGATGACGCTGGACGAGTATCAGGCCATCCTCGACCGCGATGTCGCCGAACGCCTCTATTAAGAAGGAGCGTCGACCATGCCCGTCCTGAACAGTGCCGCCGACCTCGCCGACGAGGTGACCGCCTGGCGCCGCGACCTCCACGCCCATCCGGAAATCGGCTTCGAGGAGGAACGCACGAGCGCCATCGTCGCCGAAAAGCTGAAGAGCTTCGGCATCGAAACCCATACCGGGGTCGCCAAGACCGGTGTCGTCGGTGTCCTCCACGGGGCGAACGGCCCGGGGCGGATGATCGGCCTGCCGACGGGCGCGACACCCGGTGAAAAGCTGGTGCTCGTCGGCGCCTCGACCGGCGGTGTGGAGGCCCTGCGCGAGGTCCTGTCCGCTCTGCCGACGGACAGTCCGCCGGTGCTCGTCGTGCAGCACATGCCTGCACGCTTCACCGCGTCCTTCGCCGACCGGCTCAATCAGGTCTGCGCGATGTATGTCAGCGAGGCGCGCGACGGTGAGCGCATCCTGCCGGGCCATGTCTATGTGGCCC
>CAYNIS010000328.1:0-4492 GCA_964397055.1 uncultured Rhodospirillaceae bacterium
GCGGCCGGCGCCGACCTGGACGGGCCGGTGCGCCACAACCCGCGCTTCAACATCACGCATTTCTACGCGACCGACCCGGATGGCCATTCGGTCGAGATCCAGGCGTTTCACGATCCGGCGTGGCCGGCCCCGACCAGCTGAACGACCGGGGCATTCAGCCCGGGATCGGGGGCGTCGGCCGCGCCCAGATCGCGGGCGGTCTGCTGGCGATCCCACATGGTGGCATAGAGCCCGCCGCGCGCCACCAGTTCCTCATGGCGCCCCTGTTCGACCACCTGCCCCTGGTCCAGCACCAGGATCACGTCGGCATCCACCACCGTCGACAGGCGGTGGGCGATGACGATCGAGGTACGGCCGCGCGCGACCTCCTTCAGCTGGTCCTGGATCGCCCGTTCGGTTTCGGTATCGAGGGCGGAGGTCGCCTCGTCGAAGATCAGGATCGGCGGGTTCTTCAGGACCGCCCGGGCGATCGCCACGCGCTGCTTCTCCCCGCCGGAAAGCTTCAGGCCGCGCTCGCCCACCGGGGTGTCGTAGCCGTCGGGCAGGCTCTCGATGAAATCGTGCAGGCGGGCGATCCGGGCGGCCCGTTCGATCGCCGCCATGTCGGCGGCCGGGTCGCCGTAGCCGATGTTGTAGCGAACGGTCTCGTTGAACAGCACCGTGTCCTGCGGGACGATTCCGATCGCGCGGCGCAGGCTGTCCTGGGTGACCGCGCGCACGTCCTGGCCGTCGATCACGACGGCACCGGCGGTCACGTCATAGAAGCGGAACAGAAGCCGCGCGATCGTCGACTTGCCGGCCCCGGTCGGTCCGACGACGGCGACGGTGCCGCCCGCCGGCACGGTGAAGCTGACGTCCTTCAGGATCGGCCGGCGTTCGTCGTAGCCGAAGGCGACGCGGTCGAACCGGACCACGCCCGCGCCGACCGACAGCCATGCGGCCTTGGGATCGTCGGCGACCGCCGGCTTGACGCGCATCAGGTCCAACAGCTTCTCGAGATCGACCAGCCCCTGTTTGATCTGACGGTAGACCATGCCGAACATGCCGAGCGGCTGCAGAAGCTGCATCAGGTAGGTGTTGACCAGGACGAAGTCGCCCAGCGTCATGGTGCCGGCGACGATGCCGCGGGCGGCCATCGCCATCACGGCGGTGACACCGACGGCGACGATCATCTGCTGGCCGATGTTGAGGGCGGCGAGGGAGCCACGGGCCGCGACGGCCGCGTTCTCGTATCTGACGAGGCTCTCCTCGTAGACCCGGGCCTCGTGTCGCTCGTTGTTGAAGTACTTGACCGTCTCGAAGTTGAGGAGGCTGTCGATGGCGCGGGTCGAACTCTTGTCCTCGGTCTCGTTCAACGCGCGGACGAACTTGATCCGCCATTCGGTGATGCGCGCCGTGTAGCCGAGGTAGAGCACCACGGTGACCAGCGTCACCGCGGAGAAGGAGAGGTCGAAGAGGCTGCCCAGGATGATCGCGACCGCGACGATCTCCAGGATTGTCGGCAGGATCGAGAACAGCATGAACGCCATCAGCATCTGGATTGCGCCGACGCCGCGGTCGATCGACCGCGCCAAGCCGCCGGTCTGCCGGTCGAGATGAAAGG
This sequence comes from uncultured Rhodospirillaceae bacterium, assembly GCA_964397055.1. Classification (GTDB taxonomy): domain Bacteria; phylum Pseudomonadota; class Alphaproteobacteria; order CAYNIS01; family CAYNIS01; genus CAYNIS01. Next base: position 1,604 of record CAYNIS010000328.1, read on the forward strand.
CGAGGTCGAGCGCATGCAGGTGGCGGAACACGGCAAGACCGATCCGCCGCATACTGCCGAGTGCCACCCGCTCGAACACCCAGTCGCGCAGTTCGCCGAACAGGAACCCTGAGAACCGGGCGGCGCCATAGGCGAGGACGAGGCCGAGCGGCACGACGAGTGCGACCTCCGCCGTGACGTCGAGCCGGTCGATCGCGGCTTTGTAGAAGAAGGGCGTGACCAGGCTCGCCGCCTTGGACGCAAGCAGGCAGCCGAGGGCCAGGCCGGCGCGGCGGAGGGCAGACCCGTCGCCCGGCGGGAACAGGAACGGCAGCAGCTGCCAGATCAGGGTCAGCGGCGCCGTTTTCAGGGGATCGACAGGGGCCGCGCGGTGCAAGGCGGATATCGCGTCCGAGGTGAGGAAGTCAGGCCGGCGACGGCGATCGCCGATCCCGTCGAGATCGGCCACGGCCGCGCCAGATCAAGAGCATACCGGCAACACGGCCGGCCGAAACGACGACGACGCCCCGGGGGGCGTCGACATTGCGTTCGTGTGTTCGAGGGGGCCCGCGTCAGATCCGCGCGATGAACCGCATCGCGTTGCCCATGGCGGTCTGGCCATTGACCGGCTCGCCGTCTTCCTTGGCGGTTTCGATCATCCGTTCAACGGCCTTGCGTGCTTCGAGGGCCCGCGTCCGGTGGTCGTCGGAATCGGCGTGATGGGTATGACGGCCGCGGTCCGTCGAGTCGGCAAGGGCACGCTTTGAGCTCATTCCCGTGCTCTCCCTGTTGGTGACCGGTTTACCCAGGGTCCGGTGGATCGTGTCCCCCCGAAGAGGCCGCCGTCGCGCAGCCTTCATTTCCCTTTGGGTTCGGTCGTTGGTGCGATCCTATGCGCTCATGGGCCCAAGTACCAGAACAAATGCCCCTTGCATTTCTGTTGCCTAAGCCCGCCAAAAAGCTTGCTCCGACATCATTCGTTCAAAGCCAACCACTTACGCGCAATTAACCGGCCTACTCGACATGCTTTAGCGAAACGTGATGGTCCAGGGTTCCGCCCGGCCCGCTTCGGCCCAGGCAACCATGTCGGGATGTGCCAGCACTGCCTTCGCATAACCGGACAGGTCATCAGGAAACGGGACCGCATAAGTGACAAAACGCGTGACGACCGGCGCATACATGGCATCGGCCGCCGTGAACCGGCCGAACAGGTAGGGTCCCCCCTCGCCATGAGCGGCGCGCGCCCTGCGCCAGACCTCGAACACCCGCTCGATTTCGGCTTCGGCCTCGGCACTCATCTCGATCGGGGCGGGCGGGGTTTTCAGGTCAACGGGCAGTTCCCGTCGAAGGTTCGGGAACCCGGCATGCATCTCGGCGGAAATCGCGCGCGCCTGGGCGCGGGCAACGGGGTCCGCCGGCCACAGACCGGCATCCGGAAAGGCGTCGGCGAGGGCTTCGATGAACGCCAGCGACTCCCAGATGACGTGGGGACCCGCCTTGAGAATCGGGACCTTGCCGTTCGGCGCATGCGCCAGGATGCGCTGGCGCGTGTCCGGTTGCCGCAGCGGGATGACGATCTCCTCGAACGGCTGGCCGGTGGCCCGGGCGGCAAGCCATGGCCGCATGCTCCAGGAGGAGTAGGCCTTGTTGCTGAGAACCAGGGTGAACCCCTGACGAAGGTCGAGTGTCATCGGTGAGTCCCCCCGAAAGCCCTTTCCAACCGAACCGGAGCCGCCCGGCGGTCCGGACCGCGCTCCAGCCAACGCGGTTGGTGAAATGCCCCGAACCGGTCGCCCCGCGTCGCCGTTGTCAATCTTGAAGCCTGGGCGCGCCCGGTTACCTCTAGGTGACCACGCCGGCGATGCCCAGCCGGCTATGAAGGCCAGACGGGCATAAAGACCGGCCGGCCAAGAAGAGATGGAGACCGGGGATGGCAACCGCCTCGCAACGCGATGCCGCCGAACTGTTCCGCACCGGCGCCGGGTCGTCTGACACCGCCCTGTCGCTGGCCGAGCGGTATCGAGCGGTTCGCGGCATGACCGACCGGCTGACCGACGGGCTGTCGGCGGAGGACATGGTCGCGCAGTCGATGCCGGATGCCAGCCCGACGAAATGGCATCTCGGCCATACAACGTGGTTCTTCGAGACGTTCCTGCTGGCCCCCTATGTTTCCGGGTATCAGCCCGTCGATCCCGATTTCGCCTATCTCTTCAACTCCTACTACGAGGCGATGGGACCGCGTCAGCCGCGCCCGTCGCGCGGCCTCCTGACCCGCCCGCCGCTCGACGTGGTCCGCGCCTATCGGGCCCGGGTCGACGAGAGGATGGAGCCGATCCTCGCCCGTGCCGAGAACGATGCGGAGGTGGCCGCCCTCGTCGAAACCGGGCTCCACCATGAACAGCAGCACCAGGAATTGCTGCTCATGGACATCCTCTCCCTGTTCGCAGCCCATCCCCTGAAGCCGGCATACCGGCGGGCCGACTTCGCGACCGCGGTCGCCGATCCGGACTACCGGTCGGTCGCCTTCATCGGTCATGACGGCGGCCTTCTCGAGATCGGCCATGGTGGCAACGGCTTCGCGTTCGACAACGAACAGCCCCGCCACCGGGTCTATGCGGCCCCCTTCCGGCTGGCCGACCGATTGGTCACCAATGCCGAGTGGATCGAGTTCATCGACGCCGGCGGCTACCGCGATCCCGGCCTGTGGCTCGCCGACGGCTGGGCCGTAGTCCAGGCCGAGGGGTGGGAGGCCCCGGGCTACTGGCGCTGGGACGACGATCAGGGCTGGCGCCAGATGACGCTGCGCGGCGACTGGCCGGTCGAACCGGGCGCCCCGGTCAGCCATGTCAGCTATTACGAGGCGGATGCCTTTGCGCGGTTTCGCCGTGAGGCCGAGATCGCCAGTGCCCT
>CAYNIS010000329.1:0-4480 GCA_964397055.1 uncultured Rhodospirillaceae bacterium
TCTCCAGTTTCATATTCGATTGCCAAGGTCGATTCGTCTCCCGCCTGCCTCAAGAGATAGATGCCGTTGCCGAGGGCTGCACCGAACCGTTCGCTCACCGTCGGATCATCGGGATACTTCCCGGCAAGCGACTTCAGGCGGTCGATGACGGCCTCGCTCGCCCGGCGCCGCTCCGACGCGGACAACGTATCGGCGATGGCCATGTCGGTCGCGCGATTGGCAAGGGCGGCGGCCAGTTCGGCGCGCACGGCCGCGTCCTCGGCATGGCGGGCGGCCAGACTGCTCAGCGCCTCGACCGCCCGGCCGGCCTCAGCCAGGCGTCGACCCTCGTCGAGATCGGCGGCCTGGACATGGTGAAGTGCCCGGTTGAACAGGGCCTTGGCCAGCATCTCCCGTGCGGCCGGCATCCCCGGAAAGCGCTCGACGAGTGCCTCCAGTTCCTCGACCAGCCGTCCGGCGGTGTCGAGATTGGCGCCACGCGGGGGCGTCTCGGCCGTCGAGACCTCATAGCTCCGGTTGAACAGTGTCGCGGCAAGCCAGCCGACGACACGCTCCTTGCGGTCGGGAGCGAGCGCCAGAAGCCGGGCCAGCGTGTCGTCGCGAAAGGCCGCGCGGACCGGCGCGTCCGACGCGGGATCAAGCACCGCGGCGGCATAGGTTTCGAACAGGCCCATCGCTTCGGCGACCGCCGGGTCGTTGGCGTCGAGCCCATCGGCAACGATATCGATCATCGATCCTTCCAGCACGCGTCGGCCTCGCGGGCCGCAAGGCATCGCAACCTAACCCAGGACCGGGCCGATCAACGACCGCCATTCGACCTGCCGGGACCGCAGGGGACGCGGCAGGGAGCGGCGCGGACCCGGCGGCGCCCCCTTGACCGCCGCACGCCGGGGCGTAGGGTCGCGTCCACAAGGGGAGATCGCCATGCAGCCCATCTACGGTGCCGCCGTCGCCGCCTGCCTCAGCGCCGTGATGTCCGCCACCAGCCTGCCGGCAGTCGCGGAAACCATGCCGCCGATGATGATCGCGACCGGCGACCCGGCGGGGGTGTACCACGCCGCGGGAAGGGCGCTGTGCTCAGCGACACAGAGACCGCCCGAGGGCCGGCCCCGACGCAACCTCGGCCCCTGCACGACCGCGTCGAGCGAGGGATCGGTCGACAATCTGGCGAGGCTCAAGCGGGAAGAGGTCGCCTTCGCGATCGTCCAATCCGACCTTCAGTCATTCAGCTATTACGGATCCTCGCGCCAGGTGGAATCCTTCCGCCCGCTGAGATCGATCCTGACCCTCCATGCCGAACCCTATCAGATCGCGGCCACCGACCCGGCGATCGAGCACGTCTCCGACCTCGCCGGGAAGCGGGTCTCGATCGGGGAAGAGGGATCGGGACAGCACGCCACCAATCGCCTGATCCTGAGCCGGCACCGGGTCGACCTCGACGAACTGGCGGCGCTTCTGACCCTGCCGGCGGCGGATCAGTCGGCGGCCCTGTGCGACGGCACCATCGACGCCTTCGGCCACCTGATCGGGGTGCCGCACCAGAGCGTCGGCGACGCGGTCAGCGAATGTGGGGCCACTCTCCTGTCGCTCGACGAGGACGTCACCGCCCGCCTGATCGACGAGTTTCCGTATTACGGCCGGGTCCGGCTGCCGGCCGGGGCGTATCCCGGCCTGGAGGCCGACGTTTCGACGATCGCGGTGTTCGCGACGCTGGTGACCCGGGCCAACGTGCCCGACGACCTGGTCTACGGCCTGACCCGTTCGGTGTTCGAGGACCTGACGGAAATCCGCCGGGCACATGCGTCCTTCCGCGGCCTGGACCCGCGCTCGATGATCACTGTCGGCCTTGTCGCCCCGCTCCATCCAGGGGCGGCGCGCTACTACCGCGAACAGGGCTGGATACCCTGATCTGTCTGTTCGCTTACGCTGAACTGTCGGCCCCCGCCCTCACCCCTCACGCCCGAGATGCGAGAGGGTCAGCGAGAGGAGATCGGCTTGGTGGTCACGTAGAAGCGGGCGAACTCCTCGATCGGCTTGGCCTCGGCATCGGATGATCCGACCACGGTCGAGGGCTGCCGCCCGGCCGGCCCGCCGCGCTTCGACGCCGGCGCGCGCCCCGGCCCGCCGGCCGCGTCACCAGTGGTCACCGTCACCCGTTCGAGGCGTGCCGTCGGCGCCGCCGGCCGCGTCCCGCCGACCGGCTGGATGATGGCCGCATCATCGGCACTCGCCCGGTTGCGCGGACCGGGGTCCGATCCGCCGAACTTGCGGAAGAGGGCATCGAGCGAGCGGCGCTTGCCCGACCCGCCGGAACCTTGGGCCATTTTCCGTCCTTCGCCGGTGCGGGTTGGGGGGAGGTTCCACCAGCACGTCCAGTCTACCGCCCGGCATCCGTCACCGGCAACCGGCGCGTCCGACGGCGCCCCGATCAGCGCAGCCAGATGCGGCCCGCCGCCAGAGCCGCGGCACTGTCCGCGTCGAGCGGATAGTAGATCGTGCCGTTGACCCCGAACCAGGTGTAGTAGAGGTCGATGTAGTCGCCGGTCAGCACCTCGATGCCCTCCAGCATGTCGGCAATGGCCGAATTGACGGCGTCACGCAGGTCGCTGTCGCCCTCCGGCAGGACGCAGGCCATCGCCTCCTGGTGCAGGAAGCCGTCCGCCGGCAGGAGATCCAGGGCGACCCGCTGGTTCGACCGCGCGCGCAGGCCTTCCAGGAAGGTGCCGATGTTGGAAACGGCTTCCACCTCCCGCGCCTCCAGCATCGACATCGCGGTGCCCATGTCCTTGACCAGGACCAACTCCGCGAACGGCAGTTCCATCGCGATGATCTCGGCCGTGGTCGAGCGCTCGAGCACGGCGATGCGACGGCCGCGCAGGCCCTCGATGCCGCGGCGGGCGATGTCGCGGTAGGTCAGGATGCGCGTGCCGTCGACGAAGAACGGCAGCGAGAAGTCGACCGTTTCCTCGCGGGACCAGGTCGGGGTGGTGAGGCCGCAGACGAGATCGACGTCGCCGGAGCGGACTCGGTCCAGGCGATCGCTGGAGGTAACTTCGACAAGTTCGAGGCGGAGGTCGGCAACGCCGATACGCCGGGCGATCGAGGCGCGGATGCGCTCCAGCATGTCGACGGAGAAGCCATAGAAGCGACCGTCGCCGCGCCGCGAGGCGAAGGGCGGGGAGGTGCCACGGGTGCCCGCGCGCAGCACGCCACGGGCCGCGATGCGGTCGAGCCGCGAGCGTGCCAAGGGTGGCGTCACCGCGGCGGGCGGCGGCGGGATCACGACCGGAGGCGGGGCGGCGGCGGGGCCGGCGCTCTGGGCGCCGGCGGCATCGGCGAGGCCGACCGCCATCAGGCCGGCGAGCGCGATCATGCGCAGGGCGGCGGTCATCCCTGGGGTCCCTCGCGGCGGCGGCCGGCAACCGGGTCGGCGCCCTTCAATCCCATCGCCTTCATGATCGCCTCGTTCACCGCGTACTTCGCCGTCTGTTCGTCGATAACCTCTGCCTTGAGGTCGGCGAGTTCCTGACCCAGCCGTTCGATACCGGCGGCGAGCTGCCGCTGGGTCGAGGCGATCGTCGACAGATCCGCGCGCAATCGCTCGTAGAGGTCCGTCTGAGGGTCGATGGGGCCCGTCACCGCCTCCGCCACCGTTCCGACACGGGCTTCGATGGTCTTCAGCCGCTCTGTCTGGATGCCGGCCATGTCATTGATTTTGCGGGCGAGATCGGCCATCCCCGTCATTCCGGTGCGCCCGCGCCCAGCGAGCATCTCGGCCGCCGCCGCGGAGGCAGCAGCGCGCGAGGACGCCCGCCATGCCGAAAGGCCGGCCAGAATCGCCGCCGCCGATGGCAGGGCGGTCACGGCAACCAGGGCGGCAAGGGCGCCCGGTTCGATGTCGAGAAGCCATTCCACCGGGCGATCAGCCGCCGCCCGCAGCGTCTGCGATGCCGGCGTCCGGCGCCATGCCGGCGCCCATCATTCCGGCGCCCATGACTCCGGCGCTTGCAACCCGCACGATCCGCAGGCGAACACCCGTCAGTCTTTCGACGTCACTTGCCGCGAACTCCGCATCGGCGCGGCTGGCAAAGGCGCCGAGCCGGACGAACAGGCGCCGGCTCGCGGCATCGCCGTCGGCGAGTACCGGCACCAGGAGCGGCTGATAGGGATCGCGGAACAGGCGGGCGGCCAGCGCCCGGGCGTCTTCGGGGAACAAGGCCGCCCGGCTTTGCAGAGCATAGGCGGGCACGTTGACTTCCGGCAGCGCCAGACTGGGCTGCGGCACGGCCGGCGCGGCGACGGCATCGACCGTGAACATCTGTGCCGGTTCGGTGCCCAGCCGCGCCAGCGAGGGCTCGGCGATCAAGGGTTCGGTCGCGCGCAGGAAACGCGCGAGTTCGGCGACCGGGAGTTCGCCGGGCAGCGCCCGACCGGTATCGAGGGCAAGCGCCGGTGACGTCGCTCCCGGCAGGGGAAGACC
>CAYNIS010000330.1:0-4462 GCA_964397055.1 uncultured Rhodospirillaceae bacterium
GACATCGCGCTGGAGAACGGGGTCGCGATCAAGTCGGACGAGATCATCTTCAACTCCCCCATCGTCATGTTCTCCTGGACGCCGATTGCCGAGGCCCTGGAAGCCCGCGGGCTTGCGACCCCGATCGATGCCGGCGGGGCGGCCTGGTCGGTCGACACCGCCGCGTTTCTGGAGATGGTGGAGGAACCGACCACCTGGGACGGCCTCGGCGTCGCCGATCTCTATTCCACGGTCATGGTCTACTCGACCGACCCGGCGCGCTCCAATTCCGGCAACCAGTTCGCGGCCTTGATGGTGTCCGTGTTCGAGAGCATGGAAGCGGATGGCACCGCCGAGGACCGCGCGGCGGAGATCATCCGCCGGATGGGCTACAAGTCACGTTCTTCCGGCGACTTGTTCGAAGAGTATCTGCGGACCGGCCTCGCCAAGCCGATCATCGTCGGCTACGAGAGCCAGCTGATCGAATTCGCGCTCGCCCGGCCGAACGACTGGGCGGCGCTGGAGGGGCGCGCGATCCGGCCGGTCATCCTCTACCCGGAGCCGTCGGTGTTCTCTTCCCACATCATGCTGGCGCTGACCGACGACGGCCGCCAGGTGATCGAGGCCCTCAAGGACGAGGAACTGCAGACCATCGCCTGGCGCGATCACGGCTTCCGATCCGGCTTCGCCGGCACCGTCGACACCTCCGCCCTGCCGGTCCAGGGCATTCCGGCGACGCTGGGCAAGATCGTGCCGATGCCGCCGGTCGCGACCGTCCAGCGGGTGGTCGCCGCGGCCGCGATCGAGTAGCCGGCCAGAGCATTTTCCGAACCGCCAGACTGGTTCAGCCTGGCTGGAAAACGCTCCAGCGGGACGCCAATCATGAACCGCCCTGACCCGAAGGCTCCATTCGCCGCCGCCAAGGCCCTGATCCGGGAGGCGGCTGAGATTGCCCTTGTCGGCAATGTGGCCGGGGTGGAGCGTCGCGTGCCGCTGCCGGCCGGCCTCGGCGACCTCCTCGCCAAGGCGCTTGACGAACTGGCGCGCGGCCGTGTGCCGGAAGTGGCGGGTGTGCCGCGCGAACTCGCCACCCAACGGGCCGCCGATCGCCTCGGCGTGTCCCGCCCCTTCCTGATCGGGCTCCTGGAGGAGGGTAGGATCCCGCACCGAAAGGTCGGCGCACACCGGCGGATCGCCCTCACCGATCTCGACACCTACAAGCGGGCTTGGGATGCGGAACGCGCCCGCGCCCTGGATGAGCTCACAAGGCTGTCTCAGGAACTCGGCCTGGACTACTGAGGCGTGGGAACAGCCGCCGCCCTTCTCAATACATCCGTCCTGTTCAGCCCTGCGGTGCGTGACCTTCTGCTGCAATGCGCCGAGGCCGGCTTGTACCAGGCTCGATGGTCAAAGGAGGTGCTCGTTGAGTTGCAGCGCGCGCTGATCAAGCGCCGACCGGATATCGGGGAGGCGCGCATCTCTCGATTGGTTTCCCTGATGACGACCAACTTTGAGAGGGCGCTCGTCACGGGCCATGAGAGATGGGTCCAGGAAATCGACCTGCCCGACCCGAACGATCGGCATGTGCTGGCCGCAGCGATAGAGTCAGGCTGCACATCCATCGTCACTCTCAACATCCGCGACTTTCCAGCCGCCGCACTCCAGCCATACGGGGTTGCTGCGCTGCCGCCTGACCAGTTTCTGCTCGGCCTCCTCATCGAGAACGCAGACGCCCTCATCGCCAGTGCTGCAACCATTCGAAGGCGCTTGGAGAGCCCCCCAATCACGGCGGAAAGATACCTCGAAATCCTCCGGCACCGCGGCTTGACACAGCTTTCCGATGCCCTTGAGACGTTCGCGCATCGACTCTAGCCGAAACGGCGGGTGATTCTCTTGCGACCCGAATCGTCGCCGATTCCCAGCCGGCCCGATCTCCGCTAGTCTCCGTCGATGATCTCGATCCTCGTTGCCAATTCCAAAGGCGGGTCCGGCAAGACCACCATCGCGACCAACCTCGCCGCCGCCTTCGCCGTCGCCGGCCGCCGCGTGCTGCTCGCCGACGGCGACCGCCAGCACTCCTCCTCACAATGGTCTCGTCGCCGGCCCGAAACCTGCCCGCCGATCCTCGCCGTCGACTGGTCCAAGGACCCGGGCAAGGTGCCCAAGGGCATCGACGTCCTGGTGATCGACAGCCCGGCGGCCCTCGGCCGCGGCACCACCGAGGACCTGGCCGGGATCGCCGACCGGGTGATCGTGCCGGTCATGCCCTCGCCGTTCGACGAGGGAGCCACCGCCATCTTCCTGAAGCGCCTGATCGGCTCGAAGGCCCTGCGCAAGCGCCGCCAGTCGGTCGCGGTGGTCGGCAACCGGGTGCGTCTCGGCACCCGCGCCGCCCAGCGCCTGGATCAGTTCCTGGCCGATTGCGGCGTCAGCGCGCTCACCCGTCTGCGCGACAGTCAGGTTTATCCGGACTGCGCGACGGCCGGCCTCGGCCTGTTCGATCTCAAGGACCGGCGGGCGACCGACTACCGCGCCGAATGGGGCCCGCTGCTGGCCTTCGCCGATCCCGCCCCGGCCGCGGTGAAGAAGGCGAAGAGCGCCTGAAGTCGCAGGCAAGGCGGCCACCGCCCCGGTGAGCGGTGGTTGAACCCAAGGGCAGGCCTGTCGCATGTTCGCCCGACAGTCGCGGCACGGATGCCTGGAGGCTAGACGTGATCCATCGCCTTCTGATCGCCAACCGGGGCGAGATCGCCTGCCGCATCGCGCATACCTGCCGCCGCCTGGGCATTCATGCGATCGCGGTCTATGCCGGGGACGAGGCGACCGCGCTTCACGTCGCGATGGCGGACGAGGCCTATCGCCTGCCGGAGGTCGGTGACAGCCCGCGCGACAGCTACCTCGACGTCGATGCGATCATCGACATTGCCCGGCGCAGCCGCGCCCAGGCGGTGCATCCGGGTTACGGGTTCCTGTCGGAAAACGCCGACTTCGCCGATGCCGTGATCGCGGCCGGCCTGACCTTCGTCGGCCCGCCCGGCAATGCGATCCGGGTGATGGGCTCCAAGAGTGCTGCCAAGGGCCTGATGGAACGCGCCGGCGTGCCGCTCCTGCCCGGCTATCACGGCACGGACCAGGACGTCTCCACGCTCGCCGATGCCGCCCATGACATCGGCTACCCGGTCCTGGTCAAGGCCTCGGCCGGCGGCGGCGGCCGCGGCATGCGCATCGTCGCGCGCCCCGACGAACTGGCCGCGGCCGTCAACGCGGCCCGGCGGGAGGCGGTCGCCTCGTTCGGCGACGACCAGCTTCTGATCGAGAAGTATCTCGCCCGGCCGCGCCATGTCGAAGTGCAGGTGTTCGCCGACAGCCATGGCGGCTGTGTGGCCCTTCACGAGCGCGACTGTTCGATCCAGCGCCGCCACCAGAAGGTCGTGGAGGAGGCGCCGGCCCCGGGGATCGCGGCCGGCACCCGCCATCGCCTCGCCGACGCCGCGGTCAACGCCGCGCGCGCGATCGGCTATGTCGGCGCCGGGACCATAGAATTCCTGCTCGACGAGGAGGGCGGGTTCTACTTCATCGAGATGAACACCCGTCTCCAGGTCGAGCATCCGGTGACGGAGATGGTGACCGGGGTCGATCTGGTCGAATGGCAGATCCGGGTCGCCGCCGGCGAGACGCTGCCTCTCGTCCAGGACGACATCGATCTCGAGGGGCACGCGATCGAGGTCCGGCTCTATGCCGAGGATCCGGCGCGGGAGTTCCTGCCCCAGGCCGGCCGCCTCGCCCATGTCCGCTTCCCGGACCCGTCCGCCCATGTCCGGGTCGACACCGGCATCCGGCCGACCGATCCCGGGCGCGCCGGCGACACGGTGTCAGCCCATTACGACCCGATGATCGCCAAGCTGATCGTCTGGGACGAGGACCGCGCGGCCGCGGTACGCCGGCTGCGCGCGGCCCTGGCCGCGACGGAACTGGTCGGCCCACCCAACAACCTGGGCTTCCTGCGCGCGGTTGCCGCCCATCCGGCCTTCTTCGCGGCGGAACTCGACACCCGCTTCATCGAACGCCATCAGCACGACCTCCTGCCCGCGCGGGAGGTCGCGAGCGACCGGGCGCTGTCGCTGGCGGCCCTGGCGGTGCTCGCCCGGCGCGACCAGGAAGCGGCGGCGGCGGCGCGGCTCAGCGGCGATCCGACGTCGCCCTGGCATGCGGTCGACGGCTGGCGCATGAACCTGGATGCGCGCGAGACGCTGGCCTTCGTCACCCCGGGCGGCGACGCGGCGGAGGTGGTGGTCGGCCGCGATCAGGATTTGTGGCAGATCGGCCTGCCGTCCGGCACCGTCTCCCTCGGCCGGGCCGAGTTCCTGTCGGACGGGCGCCTCGCGGTCGACCTGGACGGCAGCCGGTGGCCGGCGACGGTGGCGATCGACGCCAGCCAGTTGACCGTGATCGACCATGACGGGGTCCACCGCTTCCAGGTTCA
>CAYNIS010000331.1:0-4441 GCA_964397055.1 uncultured Rhodospirillaceae bacterium
GGCCGCGGCGCGTCGCCGACGGTGAGCGTCCAGCTGTCGAAATGGTCGAACGACCAGGCCTCGTCCTTGTGGCCGAGCGGCAGGTCGATCGCCGTGCCGACCGGACCGACTTTGACGTTGGAGGGGATGAGGGCCGCCCCGCCGCCGATCGCCGCGCGCATCGGCTTGCCGAGGGCCGGGTGGATGGCGGCCCCGCCATGTTCCTTCTCCCCCGCGACACCGACGATCGCGGCCTTGCCGTAGGAAACCGGCGGGAGGCCGAGCATGGCCGCGAGGTCGGCGGTCAGCATCTCCCCGATCTCCCGCCCGACCGGGAACAGCGGCGACAGGTCGGCCACGTACCGGCTTCCGGCGGAAGTGGCGGCGAACGGGTTGGCGATCACCGCCATGCCGACCGCCCGGGTAACGGGGGTTTCCAGCCTCTGCCCCATTTCCTCATGGATGACGTCGCGCAGGGTCACGATACGGCGGATGGCGTTCATCGAGAGGTGCTCCCCGGTGTCGTCACAAATCGCCCAAGATTATCGATCAGGCACGGCACCTCAGCCAATGGCGGCGTCGTCGGCGACCTCCCCCACGGGGGAAGGTGGCGCGCGCCAGCGGGCCGGATGGGGGCGGGTCGGCCCCGCTTCCTCACCCCTCGATCCCCTTGGCGTAGGTCGATTCCCGGATGTCGGCGCCGCCAACCTCGCGCCGTTCGAGCCACCAGCCCATCGCCGGCGGGGTCAGCGCAAAGGCGTCCTCGACCCCCAGCTTACGGGCGGCGTCGAGGGGCCAGTTGGGGTTGTAGATCAGCTCCCGCGCCAGGGCGACCAGGTCCGCCCTGCCCTCTTGCAAGATCGCCTCGGCCTGGTCGGCGTGGACGATCAGGCCGACCGCCATGGTCATGATGCCGCCGTCGCGCCTGACCTGCTCGGCGAACGGCACCTGGTAGCCATAGGCGAGCGGCGCCGGCGGGTTGGGGCGCATGCCGCCGCCCGAACAGTCGATGACATCGACGCCCAGCGCCTTGACCGCCGCCGCCAGCCGGCTGCTCTCGGCCGGGCCCCAGCCGGCGTTGTCCTCCACCGACAGGCGCAGGAACAGCGGCTTGTCGGCGGGCCAGGCCGCGCGCACCGCCTCGCACACCTCGACGACCAGGCGCATGCGGTTGGTCTCCGTCCCGCCATAGCCGTCGTTGCGGCGGTTGGCCTCCGGCGACAGGAACTGGTGGAGGAGGAAGCCGTGGGCGCCATGCACCTCGACCGTGTCGAAGCCGGCGGCATCCGCCCGGCGGGCGGCGGCGGCGAAGCTCTCGACCACGCCCGGCAGTTCGTCGGCGGAAAGCGGGCGCACCAGCCCGGCCTCGTCGGCGGACGGGCCGACCGGTTCCCAGGCGTCCCAGTCATCGACCTGGGCCGCGATTTCCGGCGTCGGCTCCAGCGGTCGGCCGCCCTCCCACGGTCGCCCGCGGCGCGACTTGCCGCCCGAATGGCCAAGCTGGATGCCGGCCGCCGCGCCCTGGGCGTGGATGAAGTCGACACAGCGCGCGAGGCCGGGCACGAAGGCATCGTCCCACAGGCCGAGATCGCCGACGGTGCCGCAGCCGCGCCGTTCGACCTTGGTCGATTCCATGAAGCACAGGCCCGCCCCGCCGGCGGCATAGCGGCCGATGTTCATCAGGTGCCAGTCGTTGGCGAACCCCTTCACCGCCGCGTACTGGTGCATCGGGGCGACGACAATGCGGTTCTTGAGTGCGACCGAGCGCAGCGACATCGGCGTGAACAGCAGCGGGCGGGTCACCTGGGGCTTCTCCATGGCTGTCGTGGAATGGCGGTGATGGAACCGCAGCGATCAGGCGACGCGGAAGCCGCGATAGCCGTCGGCGACCACGTCCTCGCACGCCTCGACATATTCCGGGAAGCCGATATAGGGCATGAACACCCGGGGTTTGCCCGGCACGTTGGCCCCCAGATACCACGAATTGCAGGTCGGCATCAGGGTCGCGTCGGCGATCCGGTTGACCCGGTCGACCCAGGCGTCCTGGGCCTCTGCGGTGGGTTCGAACACCCGGGCCTGGCGCTCCTCCATCGTGCGGATGCACGCAGCGATCCATTCCACATGCTGTTCGATCGACGGCAGCATGTTGGTGAGGACGGAGGGGCTGCCCGGGCCTGAGACCATAAACAGGTTGGGAAAGCCGACGGTGCTAAGGCCGAGATAGGTCTTCGGCCCCTCCGCCCAGGCGTCCTTCAGCGCCACCCCGTCGCGGCCGCGGATGTCGACCCTGGTCAGGGACCCGGTCATCGCATCGAACCCGGTGGCGAAGACGATGGCATCGGCCGGGTATTCGCAGGCCCCGACCACGACGCCCGCCTCGCTCAACCGCTCGATCGGCGTCTTCGACACATCGACCAGATGCACGTGGGGGAGGTTGAAGGTCTCGTAGTAGCCGCTGTCGACGCACAGGCGCTTGCAGCCGAGGACCGAGGTCGGGGACAGGAGGGCTGCGGTTTCCGGATCCTCCACCACGGCGCGGATCTTCTCCCGCACGAATTCGGCCGCCGTGTCATTGGCCTGACGGTCGCGCAGGAGGTCGGAAAAGGCGCGGCTGAAACCGAGGCCGCCGTCGGCCCAGCGCTGTTCGTACTGGGAACGGCGCTCCGCCTCCGCCACCTCCAGCGCCGAGCGCGGGTCGCGGTGGAACAGTAGGCAGGAGAGGTCCTGCTTCGCGGCTTCCCGGTGGTCGCGATAGTGCGCGCGGAACCGGTCGCGAAAGGCCGGGTCCATCGGCGCGTTGTGGGCCGGGATCGAATAGTTGGCGGTGCGCTGGAAGACGGTCAGGTCGGCGGCCTGACCCGCGATGATCGGGATCGACTGGATGGCGGAGGAGCCGGTGCCGATGACCGCGACCCGCTTGCCGGTGAAGTCGACCCCGTCATGCGACCATTCGCCGGTGTGGTAGGTCTCCCCGCGATAGCTCTCCAGCCCCTCGAACGCCGGCTTGTTGGTGGAGGAGAGGCAGCCCGTCGCCATCACCACCCAATGCGCGTCGAAGATCGCCCCGATATCGGTCTCGACGCGCCAGCGGGCGGCGTCCGCGTCATAGGCGGCAGCCGTGACCCGGGTCGAGAAGGTGATGTCGCGCTTCAGATCGAAGCGGTCGGCGACATGGTTGGCGTAGGCGAGGATTTCCGGCTGCGGGGCGTAGCGTTCCGACCAGTCCCATTCCTGCTCCAGCTCTTCGGAGAACTGGTAGGAGTATTCGAGCGAGGGAACGTCGCAGCGCGCGCCCGGATAGCGGTTCCAGTACCAGGTGCCGCCGACCCCGCCGCCGGCTTCCACCACGCGCGCCGTCACGCCGATCTCACGGCATTTCAGCAGCATGTACATGCCGGCGAAGCCGGCGCCGACGATCAAGACATCGACGGATACGGGCTCGTTCTCGGGCACCGACATTCGGACATCCCTCCCCTGACTGCGCTTTTCGCGTCTGCTCTTGGTATTGTTGGTTTACGTCCAACCTACCGGGATCGGGTACTGCCATGAAAGAGGGAGAAAGGATGAGCGAGGGGTTCGACGCGATCATCAAGGAGGTGCGGTTCAACGACCAGGGCCTGGTCCCCGCGATCGCCCAGGCGGCCGGCTCCGGCGAGGTCCTGATGATGGCCTGGATGAACCGCGACAGCCTGGTCGAGACCCTGGCGACCGGGCGGGCCTGCTACTGGTCGCGCTCGCGCCAGGCGTTTTGGCGCAAGGGCGACACCTCCGGCCATGTCCAACTGATCAGGGAGGTGCGCGTCGACTGCGACGGCGACACGCTGCTCCTGGTGGTCGACCAGACCGGGGTGGCCTGCCACACCGGGACCCGTACCTGCTTCTTCCGCAAGGTCGACGGCGACCATCTGGTCGCACCGGACGAGGGCCATGTCCCGCACCCGTGATCGGGCACCTGTTCCGGCGATTCTCCACATCCTGTCATCGCTCGACCGGCGTCGTCCGGTTCCGATCGGGCTTCTGACGCTCCTCGTCGACAATGACGCGGCCTGGCTGGGGGTTGCCGACGCGCCGAAGCCCCGCACCCTGGGGCACGCGCTGGACCGGCTCGCCAAGGCCGGCAGTGTCGTAGTCGACCGGCGCAAGGGCATCGTCAGCCTGGTTGCGTCGGCGGCCGTCGACCGTCCGGACCGCTCGATCGTCGCCGCCATGCGCACGGCGGCCCTGGACTGGCTGCAGGACGTCGGCGAGCTTGAAGCGGCGGCGTTGGCGGACTGGGCGCCGCATCTGATCCGCCTCGCCCGCGCCAAGGCCTTTGCCGAGATGGACGATGTGGCGCTCGCCGTCGCCGTCGCCGACCTTCTGGACCCGGCGGCGGACAGCGGCGCAATCGCCGACCTCCTCGATCACGCGGCGGCGGCGATGCAGCGGATGTTCGGGGCGCAGGCTCATGGCGTCACAACCA
>CAYNIS010000332.1:0-681 GCA_964397055.1 uncultured Rhodospirillaceae bacterium
AGTACTTGTCGGTGATCCCCGCCCAGCCGCCGGTGGTCTGGAATTCGGCGCGCCCGGCCTCCGCCTCCTCGATGTCGTCGTAGGTGTACTCGTTCAAGACCCCGTCGAAGACACCGATCGGCCCTTCATGCAGCAGGAACAGGTTGATCAGCGGCGGCCGCCCGTCGCGCACGATCTTGGAAACCGGGCGCAGGCTGATCGCATCCGGCCCGCCATTGGTGACCCGCTGGGTGACGGTGAAGAGGTAGTTCTCGTCGACCGCGATCTCGCGCGTGAACGCCAGCCCGGCCCCGTTCTCCCAGGTCATGCTGATCGACGCTGATCCGTCCAGTGCGCCGGTGGCCGCCTGCCACTCGGTGGACCGGTCGGGCAGGGCCGGGCTGGCATTGACGCCGATCCAGCCGAATTCCGCGAAATAGGGCTGGGTTTCGGTCGGGCAGGCGCTGCGCGGCGAGAACAGCACCACCTCTTCCGAAGCGTCTTCCGCCTCCTTGGCGGCGAGGGACGTGTAGTAGTCCTTGATGATCAGGTCGTCGAAGCGCCCGCCGATCAGCGGCAGGCTGCCGCGCAGGGACGGGGCATCGATCTCGATCCGCGGGCTCTGGTCCAGAAGCCCGGCACGGCTGATGTCGTCGCAGCTCAGTGCGGCGGCACCCCCGGTCCCTGTGCCGCCTGCGGCGG
>CAYNIS010000332.1:691-4424 GCA_964397055.1 uncultured Rhodospirillaceae bacterium
CCGCCGGCACCGATCGCCGGGCCGAGATCGCCGCCGCCCGCCGCCGGCGTCTGGCCAGCGGCACCGGGCTGCAGGCCCTGCTGCTGCGCCTGGGCGGCGCGCTGTTCCTCCTCGATCCGCTGACGCTCCTGGGCCTCCCGCAACCGCGGTTCCTCATAGAACCACTGGAACAGGATCAGGACGAGCAGCGACAAGACAGCGGCCAGGATGAGATTGCGCTGGTCTGGCATCGGGCGATCGATCGGCGGTTCGGATGGATGGGCGGGCGGACCCGGCGGGCCAACAGGCCCCGCCCCCGCTATATAGGGGAGATGCGGCGGAAGCTCAGGGGCGATGGCAGCAGTTTTGCGGATCGGCCCCGTCAGGCGGCACCGGGTCGTAACCTTGGCCGCCCCATGGGTGGCAGCTGGCGAGGCGCTTGAGGGCGAGCCAGCCGCCCTTCACCAAGCCAAAGCGCTGGATCGCCTCCTGGGCATAGACCGAACAGGTCGGCTGATAGCGGCAATGCATGCCGATCCAGGGCGACAGGATGATCTGGTAGCCGCGGATCATCAGCCAGGCACCATCCCGCAGGCGCCGGTCGATGGCCTGGATGATCGGCATCAGGCGGCTTCCGGAGCGGGGGCGCGCGCCGGTTCCAAAGCCGTGGCCCGAGTCTTCTTGAGGGCGGTGTGAAGGTCGGCGCCCAGGCGCTGATAGTCGCGGGTGCGGGTCGCAGCCCGGCCGATCAGGACCAGGTCATGACCCTCGGCGGCGTGATCCGGCAGGATTTCCGCTGCAACCGCTCGCAGGCGCCGGCGGATACGGTTACGCACCACGGCGTTGCCGAGCTTCTTGGTCACGGTGAAACCGACCCGCACGGCCGTCGATCCGTCGCCACGTGCCAGCGCCTGCAAGACCAGACCAGGTGCCGCATGTTTGCGTCCCCGGTTGGCAGCGGCGAGAAAGTCGCGGCGTTCCTTCAGACATTCGATCGTCGCCATGTGGGTCGGTCCCTACGCTTTGGCGCGCCGATCGGACTCAGGCCCAGGTGGACGCAGGCCCGGGCGGACGCAGGCCCGGGCGGACGCAGGCCCGGGCGAATGCAGGCTCGGGCGAATGCAGGCTCGGGCGAATGCAGGCTCGGGCGGACGGGCTAGCCGGTCGGGCAGGGCTGCCCCCGAGGATCACGCCGAAAGGCGCTTGCGGCCCTTCGCACGGCGACGCGCCAGGACATCGCGTCCCGCCTTTGTGGCCATGCGGGACCGGAAGCCATGCCGGCGCTTGCGCACGAGGCGGCTCGGCTGGAATGTGCGTTTCATAGGTCGATCCTCAACGAGAAGTCTGTTCGCCGGCGTCTTTGGAAAGCTGAACAGATCCGGTCAATTCGGCGCGGCTGTCAAGATTCGCTCGAAATCCGCTGCAACTCCCGGCATCGGCAAGGGGCGCTGCGGCTGCGCGGCCGTGAGATCGTCGCCGACTCGAAGGCGACACCGCCGCACTTATCCGCGGCGCCGGGCCTCCGCCTTCTTCGTGCCCCGCGCGGGCACGGCAGCGATCGGGTCGTCCGGCCACGGGTGCTTGGGGTAGCGCCCCCGCATCTCCGCCCGGACGGCGGCATAGCCCGTTCGCCAGAAGCCGGCGAGGTCCTGCGTGGTCTGGAGCGGCCGCCCGGCCGGCGACAGCAGCGCCACAGTGACAGGCACGCGCCCGTCGGCGACCTGCGGCGTGTCCTCGGCACCGAACATCTCCTGCAGCTTGACCGACAAGACCGGCGTGTCGCCGGTGCTGTAGTCCAGGGGCACCTCGCGTCCGCTGGGAACGGTGACACGCGCCGGGGCGAGCCGGTCAAGCGCCTGCCGCTGGTGCCAGTCGAGGGTTGCCGCAAGCGCTGCGGCAAGGTCGACCCGCGCCATGTCGGAAAGCCGCGCGATGCCCGCGACCCAGGGGCCGAGCCAGTCTTCCAGCCGGTCGGCGAGCGCCGCGGGCTCCATGTCCGGCCAGCCGCCGCCAGGGTCGAGCTTGCGCAGGAACCCGACCCTCGCCTGGAGCTCCCGCGCCGTCTCCGTCCACCGGAGACGCTCGATTCCAATTGCTCGGACGCCCTTCAGCAGGGCCGCGGCAAGCGCTTCCGGATCCGGTCGGGCGATCGCGCGCTCCTCCAGAACCAGACGGTCGAGCCGTGTGATGCGCCGGGCGATGACGGCTTCGGACCGGGGATCCCAGGCGACCTCTTCCTCGGTCGCCAATTGTCTTGCAAACAGACTCTCAATCGTTTCGCGGTCGATCCGCGCTGCGACATGGATACGGGCGTCCGGACCGTCCCCGCCGGCGTCGGCGATCGCGAGAAAGGGCTCCGCCGCCAGTGGCTCGCCCGGGTCCAGGACCGCTGCCCGGCCGCTTGCCATGACGAAGCTGCCGGGCCGTCCGGCACGGGCCCGCGCCACCCTTTCGGGATAGGCGAGCGCCAGGCATTGGCCGGCAGCGCTGCGCATCGGGGGCGCCGGCTCGTCGATGCCGAGGCGCCGCTGCCATGTCGTCGCGGTCGCCCGGACCTGGTCGATCCGCCGCCGATCAACGCCACGAGATCGGCCGCCCTGGAGCAGGCCGAGGCGACCTTCGAGATCGCTGTCGCGAGCCGCACCGCTGACGATGTCGCGCTCTTCGAGGAGGGCGGCAATCTCGGTCGCCAGCCGGCCGTGACCCTCGGATCGGGCGGCGAGCATCATGTGGGCAAGGCGCGGATGGGTACCCAGGCCGGCCATGGCACGGCCGTGCTCGGTGATCGAGCCGTCGGCCCCGATCGCCCCCAGGCGGTGCAGGAGCCCGTTGGCCTCGGCCCAGGGGCCGGCGGGTGGCGCATCGATCAGTGCCAACTCGCTGATATCGCGGCATCCCCAGAGTGCGGCATCCAGCGCAAAGCCGGCGAGGTCGGCGAGCAGGATCTCAGGATCGTCGGCCGCAGCAAGGCCGCGCATCTCCGCCTCCGGCCACAGCCGGTAGCACACGCCGGGCTCGGTCCGGCCGGCGCGGCCGCGGCGCTGTTCCGCGGCGGCGCGTGAGATGCGCCGGGTCGCCAGCGCCGACATACCGCTTGCCGGGTCACGCACCGGCACGCGCCTCAGGCCGGAGTCGATGACGACCCGCACACCCTCAATGGTGAGACTTGTTTCGGCGATGGGGGTCGCCAGCACGACCTTGCGGGTGCCGCTCGGCGCCGGCCGGATCGCCGCCGCCTGCTGGTCGAGGGAGAGGTCGCCGTAAAGTGGCACGACCGCCACCGTCTCCGGCATGTCGTCCAGGCGCTCGGCAACGCGGCGGATGTCGGCGGTCCCCGGCAGGAACACCAGGATGCTGCCGGGTTCCTCATCGACTGCCAGGCGCACCGCGCGCGCCGTTGCGTCCGCCAAACGGTCGGGCGGCGGCCGGTCGAGATGCCGGGTCTCTACCGGATGCGGCCGGCCGGCACCCGTGACCGTCGCGGCCGGGCCGATCAGGGTGGCAACCGCCTCGCTGTCGAGCGTTGCCGACATGACGCCGAGTCGAAGATCGTCGCGAAGGGCACTGCGGGTCTCCAACGTGAACGCGAGGCCGAGGTCAACCTCGAGCGCGCGCTCGTGGAACTCGTCGAAGAGGACCGCGCAAACGCCGCTCAGCGCCGGATCGGCCTGGATCATGCGGGTGAACAGGCCGTCGGTCACGACCTCGATGCGCGTGCGCGAAGCCGAGGCCGCCGGGGCGCGCTCCTACATGC
>CAYNIS010000333.1:0-4417 GCA_964397055.1 uncultured Rhodospirillaceae bacterium
GGGCAAAACCGGGGGCCGTGGCGACGGCTGCCGGTGCGGCGGGCGCGGGCAGCCGGCCGGGCGGTGGCGAGGGGCTGAGATCGGTCTGCGGCAGGTTGGCGGGGGCGACGTTGCTCGGCGTGACATCCGCGGGCACCGCGCGATTTGGCTGTGCTGGGGCCGGTGCCGGCGTCACCGGGGTCGCTTGCGCCGCTGACATCTGTGCTGGCACCGGCGGCGGCGGACCGGGTGGCGGCGGGGCGTTCGTGGGCGGCGGTTGCGCCGGAACCGGCGGTCGGGCCGCGGCCGTCGTGCCACCCGCGGTGATCGGCCGGGTGCCGTCGATCGGACTGTCGTGGATGTCGACGACCACTTTCGGGCCGACGTAGAACGACCGCACGGCGGTCCCCGGACGGACGTCGATGCGCAGGGTCAGCGGGTTGCTGGCAAGCTCCGTGACGCGCGCGATGTTGTCCTGGTTCGCGATCGTCGCCTGGGCGAGGTCGAGCCGTCCGGGGCCGGCGAAGGTGACGGTCACCGCCCCCTCGCCGACGTCGATGCGATGGTCGAGGGTGCGGGTCCAGTCGAACACGAGGCGGTCGTAGCTGGCATGAATGCCGCTGCGCACCGGCACCGTGGGCGTCTGCGCGATCGCCGAAAGCGGGAAGAGCAGGGCGAGAAACAGCCACAGGCCGGCAAGCATTGCCGCCCGAGGCCACGACCGCCGGGCCGATCCTGCCGGGTCACGACACCTCGGCGGCGACTGCCGAGGGCGCCCCGCTCCCCTCCGGCACAATGCTGTTGCCCGGCGAACCACCGTGAACCATCCGACCTGTTGCCGGGGTCCGCCCGAAACACCCAGCATGGTTAAGATCATGCAAGTCATAGCGGCGTTGGCAGCGGAACACCACGATATCTGGTGGTCCTGCTCAACCAACGCGATCCCTCGACGGCACCCGGGCCGATCCCCGGCGACGATCAGTTCGCCTGATCCGGGCGCACCACGATATCGACGCGGCGGGCGAGCCGCTCCCGATCCGCGCGCGACAGAACCGTCGGCATAAGCGCATAGTCGCTGTCCCCATAGCCGACGGTGACGATGTCACGCTCGTAGCCCGCTTGATGCAAGGCCTCTGCCACGCTGAGCGCGCGCGCCAGCGACAGATCCCAATTCGACCGGAAGCCGTCGCTGTCGACCGGGTTGGGATCGGCATGGCCGTGGACCTCGATCCGGTTCCGGATCCGACTCAACACGTCGCCGACAACGGTCAGCGCCGCCGCCCCCTGCTGGCTGACCTGGGCACTGCCCGGCGGGAACAGAAGGTCGGCCGGCAGCATCACGACGATCCGATCCGGCAGCTGTTCGACGGTCGCGACCGGAGCGCCCGGGGCGTTCGCCAGGCCGCCATGGAGCACGCCGTAGAGATAGGTCAGGTCGATCTCCGCCACACTGATGTTGAAGCGGGTGTGGTCATGGTTCGACGGGTCGGAGACATCGCTCGAGAAGCGCTGGCTGACCGATGTCGCGACGCTTCTCCACATGTCCTCCTTCGGCGAGGACATCGCGAACAACAGCACGAAGAACGCCAGGACAAGGCAGACCAGGTCGGTGAAGGAGGTCAGCCACATCGGCGGCGCGTCGTCGCCGTCGTCGCCGGTGCCGCTGGTCAGCCCCGGGTCGTGGATGAATGCCTCACGCTTCATGGCTCACCCCTCGCCCGTTCGACGGCGCCCAGGAACCGTCGGGCCCGGGCGCTGCGCGTGGTGACGGTGAACACAAGCTCGACCCAGCCGCGTCGAACGTCGCCAAAGCCGACGTAGATGCTCTCGGGCGGCAGCCCGCTGCGCCTCATCAGGGCCGCGGCTTCGGCCGCCCGCCGGACCTGCAGCCGACGGCGCCGGGTGTCGGCGTCGGGAACGCGGCTGCCTTGGGGCGCCTGCAGGAAGGTCATGTGGTAGATGCCGCCGGCCGGCGCCCGACGCATGGCGATCGCCAGCCGCCGGAACAGCTGGCTGCCGCGCCGCGACCCGGCTTCCAGTTCTTGCGTGAACTCCGCAAGCGGCAGGCGCACCAGCATCTTGTCGCCATCCTCCACGACCTCCAGCTCGGCGACCTGCACCTCGGCGCCGATGACATCCTGGATATCGCTGAAAAAGCGTGCCCCGCCGAGGGTCGTCACCGGGTCGGTCGCATTGTCCGACTGCTCGCCGAGCGGGCCGAAGACCTGTTCCAGGCTGTGGACGATCGCCGTGACCTGACGGTCGTCATAGTCGGAAATCGCGTTCAGCATGATGAAGATGGCGAGGATGATCAGGAACAGCGACAGCGACAGCCACCGCGTGCCGCCATCCGATCCCTTCGCCTGTGGCGGTGCGGCCGAGCCGGCCGGGATACGCCGTCGGATCATCGTCCTGGTCTCCGTACGCCCGCCAAGCCCTCGGGCGAACCAATTGAGCCTGAGCGTTCTCCGAGCCGCCGGCCTGATACCGTCCGGCTGGCGGAGGCTCTAGTGTGATGATCGAGAAGGTCGATCGATCTATCCGCGAGTTGGGTGCGACCTTCTCGATCATCACACTAGCAACCTATTGAATCTAGTGTCCTTCTCGATTCCGAAGTTCGCAAGCGCGCGGGTCACGCCCTGGCAGCGAACTTCGGAATCAGGACACTAGAGCGTTTTCCAGCCAGACTGAACCAGTCTGGCGGTTCGGAAAACGCTCAAACTATTGAATTAACACGCAAATCGTCGTCGCGGACTGATTCAGTCCGCGACGACGATTTGCGCTAGTCAAAGCTTGCCAGGAGCTTGTCGATATCATCCTGGCTCATCGCATCGCTCGGCAACTGGGGCCCGGCGAGAAGGTCTTCGGCCTCCTCCGCCTCTTCGCCGACGTGTTCGCGCGCCTTGGCAACCTCGTCCCCGAATGCGGCCAGAAGCCGGATCACCTTGTTCTCGATCTCCTTCAGCGTCTTCACCACCTTGGTGACGCGCTGGCCGGTGACGTCCTGGAAATTGCAGGCCTCGTAGATGCGGGTCACGGCGTCGGTCAGGCGGTCGCCGCCGTCACCGGGGAAATCCGCGGCCACGGTTTCGATCGCTTCGCAGGCGTCCAGGATTTCGCCGGTCGCGGCCTCGGTCGCGCCGACGATGGCATCAAGCTCGTCCTGGGCCTTCGGCAGGTGCTTGACGTTGATGTCGTCGGGGCGGATGTCGCTGATTTCGCGCTGGGCGTCGCGCAGGAACCGGGCCAGCTTGCCGATCTCGTTGTAGAGCGAGACGTGGGCCGCGGAGACGTCGCCCTCGGCGGTTTCGAGGACGGCACTGACGATTTCGGCGATCTCTTCGCGGTCCAGCGGCTGGCGGGCACGGTCGCGTGCGGCGTCGATTTCCGCCTGGATCGGCGAGACGTCGGAGGTCGGTGCTGGCGCCAACGGCTTCATCCCTTGGCTGGGGCCGCGCGAGCGGCAGGCGGGGAGGGCTGGATCCGGACCTGTTCCCGATCGAGGCCCCGATCGAGGTTCGGCCCCTGTCAGAACTTGCCGATCACGCTTTGCATCTTGCCCTTCAGCGTCTCCGCGTTGAACGGCTTGACGATGTAGTTGTTGACCCCGGCCTCCTTGGCCGCCTTGACGTTTTCGACCTTGCTCTCGGCCGTCACCATGATGAACGGCGTGTCCTTGAGCTTGGCATCGGCGCGCACTTCCTGGAGCAGTTCGAGCCCGGTCATCGGCTCCATGTTCCAGTCGGAGATCACCAGGTCGAAGGGCTTCTCGCGCAGCTTGGCCAGCGCCGACGCCCCGTCCGAGGCTTCGTCAACATCCTCGAAACCAAGCTGTTTCAAGAGGTTGCGAATGATCCGGAGCATCGTCTTGTAGTCATCGACGATCAGGATCCGCATCGACTTGGAGGCCATGGTCCGCCCTTCTTGAATAGGCCCATCACAATGCCGAACACGACCGGCCAGCCGCACCCTTGCCGCTGTCGTCATGCGTATCGGTCAATGACGGAGACGCTAAGCACGCCCGTCGGCGCGGGGCAAGACCCCGCACGCGACGCATTCGGATAGGGTGGCGCGTGCCGGGGGGCGTGCCGGCAGATCTATTCGCTCAACAGCTCCTCGCGGCTTGCCAGCTCGATCGTGACCTCCTGGGCGCGGCGGGGGTCCATCTCGGCGAAGATCGGCGCGCGCTTGGTCACCCGCATGCGGACCAGAAGGTCGAGCAGCACCTCCATCTCCAGGTTGTTGAAGATCGGGGCGGCATCCTTCGGCTTCATCCGCTCGTAGGTCTCGACCAGGCTGGCGAGTTGGGCTTCCTCCTCCGCGGTTTTTTCCTGGAGCAGGGCCTGGATCTCGTCGCGCAACTGGCCCATTTCCGCGACCTTCTGGTCGACCCGGGTTTCCGCGGCGAGGATCAGCGCCTCGCGCTCGTCGAGGCGGG
>CAYNIS010000334.1:0-4414 GCA_964397055.1 uncultured Rhodospirillaceae bacterium
TCTGGTCCGCGATCAGCGCCAGATCCTCGGCGCCCCGGCCGACAGCGGCACCGTGTTCCTGAAGCAGTACCTGGTCGGACTGCCGCCGGAACCGACCGCGGAACAGCTCGATGCGGCCGGAGAGGAGGCGCTCGGCATCTCGGGCTCGGTCGAGGGCTGCGACGCCATGGACGCGGCGATCGCCGCGTCCGGGTCGGAGCTTTCCGGCGACCTGGGAGAGGTCGAGGTCGGGGACCTGCCGGAACCCATCCGGGTCGCGATCCAGGGCCTGCCGGTCGGCCGCGCAACACAGCCGCTGCGCGGCCCGTCCGGTGTCGCCGTCCTGATGGTGTGCGATCGCAGCGCCCCGGAAACCGACCTCGCGATGCCGCCGCGTGACGAGATCCGCAACGCGCTCGGCGTGCGCCAGCTGGAACGTGTCGCCGAACGCACGCTGCGCGACTTCCGCGCCTCTTCCCTGATCGAGTACCGCCGGTGAGCGATCGCCGCCCGCTCGCGGTGACCATGGGCGAGCCCGCCGGGATCGGCGGGGAACTGAGCCTGATGGCCTGGCTGCGGCGGGCCGAGGGAGCGTTGCCGACCTTCGCCGTGCTGGACGACCCCGACCGTCTGAGACGGCTGGCGGCGGATATCGGGCTCGACGTGCCGGTTCAACCGGTAGCAGAGTTCGCGGACGCGAACGCCGCCTTCGCGAACGCCCTGCCGGTGCTGCCGATCCCGCTCGAGGCGACAGTCAAGCCCGGGGCGCCGGACCCGGCCAACGGACCGGCGGTCCTGGCCTCGATCGAGCGCGCGGTGGCACTGGCAAGGTCCGGGGAAGCTGCCGGCCTGGTGACCCAGCCGATCCACAAGGGCGTGCTCTACGCCGCCGGTTTTCGCCACCCGGGCCATACCGAATACCTGGCGGAGCTGGCGGGCGGCAATCCGACACCGATCATGATGCTGGCGATCGAGGGCCTGCGCGTTGTGCCGGTCACCATCCATGTCAGCCTGAAGCGCGCGATCGAAACCCTGACGACGGACGCGATCGTCACCGCCGGCCGGATCACGGCGACGGCGCTCGCCCGCGATTTCGGCGTCGGGAAGCCCAGGCTCGCCATCTCCGGGCTCAACCCCCATGCCGGCGAGGGCGGAGCGATGGGCGAGGAGGAGGCAGCGGTCATCACGCCGGCGATCGACCGGCTGAGGGCCGAGGGCCTGGAGGTTTCCGGCCCGCTCCCCGCCGACAGCATGTTCCATGCCCGTGCGCGTGCCGGCTACGACTCCGCCATCTGCATGTACCACGACCAGGCCCTGATCCCGCTGAAGGCGATCGACTTCGACAACGGTGTCAACGTCACCCTCGGCCTGCCCTTCGTGCGATCGTCCCCCGACCATGGCACGGCGTTCGACATCGCCGGCACCGGCCGTGCCAACCCGTCGAGCTTCATGGCAGCCCTTGCCATGGCATCACGGATGGCCACGAACCGCGAGGCCGCCGAGCGCGATGCCGCCTGACCCGGGCACGCAGATCGACCCGATCGCCCAGTTGCCGCCGCTTCGGGAGGTCGTGGCCGCCGCCGGGCTGACGCCGAGCCGGTCGCTTGGCCAGAACTTCCTGTTCGATCTCAACCTGACCGCGAAGATCGCGCGTGCGGCCGGCGACCTCGCCGGCGCCACGGTGATCGAGATCGGACCGGGTCCGGGCGGGCTCACCCGTGCCCTGGTCCGAACCGCGGCGGCGGAGATCGTCGCGATCGAACGCGACCGGCGCTGTGCCGAAGCACTCCAGCCGCTGATCGAGGCGGCGGCCGGACGGCTCACCCTGATCGAGGCCGACGCGCTGACGGTCGATGTAACGGCGATCGGCAGCCGGCCGCGCTGGATCGTCGCCAACCTGCCCTACAACGTCTCGACCGCCCTCCTGACCCGCTGGCTCGGCCGGATCGACGCAATCGACGGCATGGTGCTGATGTTCCAGCGGGAGGTCGCGGAGCGGCTGGTGGCGCGGCCCGCCACCAAGGCCTATGGCCGGCTGTCGGTCCTGACCCAATGGCTGGCGGAACCGCGGCTTCTGTTCGATCTGCCGCCGGCCGCCTTTCTGCCGCCGCCCAAGGTGACCTCGACGGTGGTGGCGATAGCACCCCGGCCGCCCGACCCCGGCCGCCCGCCGGTTCGCGCAATGGAACGGGTGACGGCCGCCGCCTTCGGCCAGCGCCGCAAGATGCTGCGTCAGTCGCTGAAAGCCCTGGGCGATGCCGCCAGCCTGTTGCAGGGCGCCGGGCTGAAGGACACCGTCCGAGCCGAGGACCTGGAGGTCGCCGATTTCGAGCGCCTGACCCGCCTAGTCGCGGCTCGCGAGAACGCCACGCACGAAGTCTGACAGCCCGACCCGGCGGTGCCGGCGCAAGCGCTCGGACGCCAGGATGCCGGCAACCTGCTCGATCGAGTGGTCCAGGTCCTCGTTGACGACGATGTAGTCGTATTCAGGCCAGTGGCTGATCTCGCCCGCCGCCCCCTCCATGCGCCGCCGGATCACGTCGAAACTGTCCTGCGCACGGGACTTAAGCCGCTCCTCCAGGCTCGCCCAGCTTGGCGGCAGGATGAAGACGGACACCAGATCGTCCCGCGCCGATTCACGCAGTTGCTGGGTACCCTGCCAGTCGATGTCGAACAGGACGTCACGACCGTCGGCCAGCGCCCGTTCGACCGGTGCGCGCGGGGTGCCGTAGGCGTGATCGAAGACCTGGGCATGCTCCAGGAAGGCGCCGTCGCGGACCATGGCGTCGAATGACGGGGGCGACAGGAAGACGTAGTCGCGGCCATCGACCTCGCCCGGACGCTGCGGCCGCGTGGTGGCGGAAACCGACAAGGAGATGCCGGCATCCCGTGCAAGCAGACCGCGCGCGATCGAACTCTTGCCCGCCCCCGAGGGCGAGGACAGCACGAGCATCAGTCCGCGCCGTCGGATGGTGGACGCTGCAGGAAGCGTCTGGGCCGGAAGCATCTGGGCCGGAAGCGTCTGGAAAGGGTCGGAAGGCATCGGGACAGCGGTCATTCGATATTCTGGACCTGCTCGCGCAGCTGGTCGATCGTGGCCTTGAGGTCGAGGCCGATCCGGGTGAGTTCGAGGTCGTTGGACTTGGAACAGAGGGTATTGGCCTCGCGGTTGAGCTCCTGGCAGAGGAAGTCGAGCCGGCGGCCGATCGCCCCGCCCGCGGCCATCAGGTCACGGATGGAGGCGACATGGGCGGTCAGCCGGTCCATCTCCTCGCGGACATCTGCCTTGACCATCAACAACGCGGCCTCTTGCGCCAGCCGCTCCTCCGACAGGGCCGGCACCGTCTCCAGGAGGGCGGTCACCTGGGCGGCCAGCCTGTTCCTCAGCGCTTCGGGATCAAGCGCCGGGTGCGCCCCGGCCCGGGACACGAGATCAGAAATCTCGTCGAGGAGGGTGGTGGAAATGCCAACCAGGCGCGCCCCTTCTTCGGCCCGGGTCTCGGCGAGGGCTGCGATCGCCTCCTTGAGGCTCGCGGTCAGGCCGGCCAGAAGCCGGTCGCGATCGCCGGCGTCATCACTGTCGCCTTCGGCCGCCACCTCGATCACGCCGCGGATCGACAGGATCGCATCGAGGCGCGGGCGCTCCCCGCCGAGGCCCTCGATCTCCTCGGCGATCCGAACCGCCTGGGCGAGGATGTCGCGATTGAGCCGGAGGCTCGGCAGACCCTGGCTTGCCGCCTTGGCAAGGCTGACCGTGAGGTTGATGCTGCCGCGCTTGAAACTGCCGGTCAGGGCCGCACGCGCGGTCGCGTCGAAGGCGTCGAGGCCGGGCGGCATCCGCGTGCGCAGGTCGAGGCCGCGGCCGTTGACCGACTTCACCTCCACGACCCAGCTCTGGCTGTCGTTGGCGCCGTCGACGCGGGCGAAGCCGGTCATGCTTTCGACCCGCGCCGCTTGTGGTTCCGGCTGGCTCACGGCTTCAGGATACCTCGATCGTGAAAAGGTCCGACAAGGGGACCGCCTTCCGCCAGCGTTCCCGGCCATGCCCCCATGGCCACCGGATGGTGGTGGCTTATACCGGGTGCGTCGTACGGCGAACAAGCGCCGCCCGAGACAACGGAGCTATTCCAGATGTCGGATCGCCAGGGTCCTCGCCATGTCGTCATCACCGGTGCATCACGGGGGATCGGGGCGGCCCTTGCCAGCGCCTATGCCGGCCCGGACTGCCGGCTGACGCTGATCGCCCGCCGGCCGGCGCCGCTGGCCGGGGTCGCGGAAGCATGCCGGGCGGCCGGGGCCATCGTCAGCGCGATGACCGGGGATGTGCGCGACGCAGCCGGTCTGGCCGCGATCATCGCCGACGCGGACGCGGCAACGCCGATCGACCTCCTGATCGCCAATGCCGGCATATCGGCGGGCAGCCAGGGGATCACCC
>CAYNIS010000335.1:0-4407 GCA_964397055.1 uncultured Rhodospirillaceae bacterium
GATGCCGGGGGCCACCACCGGCATCCGGATCATCCGTGCCTCCCCGCGGCGCAGCTTCGACACCTGTCCCGGCACCAGCCGATGCAGCGCGTCGTGATAGGGGTCGTCCTCGATGATCACCAGGTTCGACCAGGAATGGTCGCCGCCGTCGTCCTTCGGGATGATGTGGTGGACATGATGGTTGAGCGGGACGAGGCCGTCCTTCATCCGGTCGATGTCCCCGTCCTCGAACCCGGCGTTGCGCAGGACCCCCTCGTTCTCCGCCACCACCGCTTGCAGGAACGCCTCCCGCTCGTTCGGCCAGGTCGACTTGATGTACTGGTAGCTCTCCGACGACCGCTTGGCGTAGGTGAGGTCGATGAACTCTGCCCCCGGAACGTCGTCGCGCACCCCGGCCTCTTCCTCCTCTGACAGAACCTTGGTCGGCTCCTGGACGTCATGCGCGTCCGGCTTCTGCAGCCGCGCCCGGCGCTTCTTCGTGGCCATCGGCCGGTCTCCCGCTCGCCTGCCGCTGGATCAGGCGTTGGCGGCCTTGAGCCCGCTTGGCGTCAGATAGTCGATGATCTGGGACATCAGCCCCTCCAGCGAGGCGAAGCGTTCGTTGATGTCGAGGGAGACCATGTCGAGCTGCATGTATTCGAGGGTTTCGAGGTTGTAGACGATCAACTCATCGTCGAAGTCGCCGAGGATCATGTATTCGTCGATTTCGAGATAATCGTCGAAATGTTCGTTGCGTTCGCGGAACGCCGGGATCCGGGCGCCGTCCGGGGCATCCTCGACCTCGTCCGTGGCGTAGAGGACAAGGCCGTTCCACATGATCCCGTTGGAGGACTTGAGGAATTCGACATAGTCCATGGGCAGCTCGACGTCGAATTCGTCGAGGATTTCCGCCTCCAGCAGGTTGACTTGTTCTTCCGTGGCCGGTGCGCGCACGACGCCGTCGAGGCGCTTGATTTCGTCGAGGAACGACATGGCTGGTGAAACCTCCCCCTAGCGTCGATTTGATGGGCCGCCGGCAACCCGGCGCTGGTGTCGCGACGGGTCGTCCGTCGTATGGGTGTCCTCCGCCTCCGGTGGCGCCCCATCCGCCATGTGGCTGAAGGTCGACGCCGGCGCTGCCGACCGGTCCGGCAGCTTCAGCCCCAGCACCGGCGGATAGACCCCCGGCTGGATGTCCGGGAAGCGCACGATGCGGGTCTCCCCGCGTTCCATCTCGGCGACCTGCGGGTCCAGGAACTCGTGAACGGCATCGTGTTCGGGCGAACGCTTGATCAGGACGAAGTTGTCCCAGGAGTTGTCGCCGCCGTCATCCTTCGGCTTGATGTGATGACAGCTGTAGTTGTTCGGCATCCAGCCCTTCTTCATATCGACGATGGCACCCTGGCTGAAGCCGTTGGCCCGCAACACGTCCTCGTTCAGCCGGACCATCTCCTTCAACCAGGCCGCCTTCTCATCCTTGAAGGTCGCCTTGATGTCGCGTGACGAGGCAAGGTCGCGGCGCGTGTATTCGTAGTCGACGATCTCGACATTCGGCAGCCGGAGTTTGGTCTTGTGCTCGGCACCGCTGGAGACGACGACGCGCGGCGGTTCGCCCCGCGTGTGCTCCATTTGCGGCATGTTGTTCGGCTGGGGCCGCCGTTGCCTGTGGTGGCCGCCCTTGCTGTGGCGGCCGCCGCCATTTTTGTGGCCGTGGACGCCGCCCTGCTGCTCGCCGTGCTTGCGCTTCTTCTTCGATTTCGCCATCGCTCGTGGCCAGTCCCTCGGAGTGTTGTACCGGCTGGAAAGTGCTTTAGTGCTGAGTCGCCCATTGCTGGGGCTTCGACCGGTGCGGCCAGCGTTCCTTCGGCAGCGGCGCACCGCCGGTCGCGGTCGCCTCCGCGCCCTTGGGCACATGATCGGGCAGCTTCAGCCCCGGGACCGGCGGGTAGATGCCGGCCTCGACATCCAGGAAGCGGACGGTGCGGGCCTGGCCGGGCTTGAGCCCCTTGATCTGCGGGTCGAGGAAGGCGTGGATCGCGTCGTGCTCGGGCGATCGCTTGATCAGCACCAGGTTTTCCCAGCTGTTGTCGCCGCCGTCGTCCTTCGGCTTGATGTGATGGAAGCTATAGCCGTCCGGGACCCAGCCCTTGCGCATGTTCTCGAACGCCTTGTCGTCGAAGCCGGCCTTCCTCAGCGCGTCCTCGTTCAGGTCCAACAGCTGCTTCACATATTCGCCGCGGTAGTTCTGCCAGGTGTCCTTGATCCGCATGTAGCTGGGACGGTCACGGCGCACATACTGGAAGTCGACGACCGGCACGTTCGGCAGGAGCTGGGTGACACGGCTTTCCGACCATTTGCCGGTCTTGCCGCCGGAATTCTGGCGCGGGGCGCCAGTTTGCCCGGCCTGATGGTGCCGCTTGTTCTTCCGCCTTTTCTGCTTTCCCATGGTGAGCGTTCGCAGTCCTTGGTGACGGGGTCTTGGTCGGCAGGAGCGCTGTGGCACAAGAGCCGTGCCGGGAACGTCGACAGCGACGTTCCAACACGGCATGGAAAGCCCCCTAAAGGACATGTTTGCCCTTAAGGAGAGGTTGCCTTCGGCGCCCGATGGATTTCGCCCAACGGATCGTGCCCGCCGGATCAAGCCCGGCAGTTTTTGAAAGGGGGAAAATGACTCTAATCGTAGCGTGGTTATGCCGCGAACGCCAGGATTACCCGGGATCCCGCGCATGAGCCTGTCCGACGCACGCATGCCCTGGCCGAAGTTCGACCCGTCGTCGGCGCGCAGGACGGTGCCGCGCCGGTCTGAGGTCGACGGCTGGGCGCTGGCCGCGGTCGCCATCGCCGCCCTGGTCGCCCTGCCGATCGCGACCGTCGTCGTCCAACTGGCGCAGCCGTCCGATGGCGTCTGGCAGCATCTGGCGGAGACGGTGCTGGTCCGCTACGTCGTCAACACCGTCGCCCTTCTGGTCGGGGTGACCCTGGTTTCCGCCGTGGTCGGGATCGGCACCGCCTGGCTCGTCACCTTGTGCCGCTTCCCCGGCAGCCGGCTGGCGGAGGTGATGCTGATCCTGCCGTTGGCGATGCCGGCCTATGTCGTCGCCTATGCCTATACCGACGTCCTGCAATACGCGGGGCCGGTCCAGAGCGCCCTGCGCGAGGCGACCGGCTGGGGGCGCGACGACTACTGGTTCCCGGAGATCCGGTCGCTGGGCGGGGCGATCCTGATCCTGGCGATGGTGTTCTACCCCTATGTCTATCTGACCGCCCGGGCCGCCTTCCTGGAACAATCGGCCTGCGTCCTGGAAGCCGCCCGCGTGCTCGGCCGCGGCCCCTGGGTGGCATTCACGGCCGTCGCACTGCCGTTGGCGCGCCCGTCGATCGCCGCCGGCCTGGCGCTGGTCATGATGGAAACCGTCGCGGATTTCGGGGCCGTGGACTTCTTCGCGATCGATACCTTCACGACCGGCATATACCGCACCTGGTTCTTCCTCGGCAGCCCGACGGCGGCCGCCCAACTGGCCACGGTGCTGCTGATCGCGGTGGCCGGCATCCTGGCCCTTGAACGCGCCCTGCGCGGGCGCGGCGCCTTCTCCCACGCGACCGGCCGCTACCGCGCGCTGCCGCGCTTCGGCCTCTCCGGGCGGGCGGCCCTCGCCGCGCAGGTCGCGGTCGCCATCCCGATTCTGCTGGGGTTCGTGCTGCCGGCCGTGGCCCTGTTCGACATGTCGCTGCGCGGCGGGGACGCGGCCCTCGGCGGGCGCTTCGCGCGGTTGGCGCTCAACTCGATCATGCTGGCGAGTGCCGCCGCCGCGGCCACTGTCCTGACCGCCCTCCTGCTCGGCTACGGCCAACGGCTCAGCCGCGCCGTCGCGGTCGGCGTTTCGGCCCGTATCGCCGGCCTCGGCTATGCCGTCCCGGGTTCGGTCATCGCCGTCGGCGTGCTGATCCCGTTCGCCGCCGCCGACCACCTGATCAACGACATCACCCGCGGTCTGTTCGACTGGCGTGTCGGCCTGGTCCTGTCCGGCACGATTGCCGCCCTGCTGTTCGCCTATGTGGTCCGTTTCCTGGCCGTCGCCCTGACCACGGTCGAAGCCGGACTGACCCGGGTCCGGCCATCCATGGACGGGGCCGCGCGCACGCTCGGCGCCGGCCCGGGGGAGACCCTGTTCCGGGTCCATCTGCCGATCCTCTCCGGCAGCCTCGCGACGGCCGCGCTTCTGGTCTTCGTCGACGTCATGAAGGAATTGCCGGCGACGCTGATCGTGCGCCCGTTCAACTTCGACACGCTTGCCGTGCGCGTGCACCAGTTCGCTTCCGACGAGCGCCTGGCGCAGGCCGCCACCGGCTCGCTCGCCATCGTCGCGGTCGGTCTGGTGCCGGTGATCGTGCTCGTCTGGTCGATCCGCGCCAGCCGGCCCGGTGCCA
>CAYNIS010000336.1:0-4368 GCA_964397055.1 uncultured Rhodospirillaceae bacterium
GTGGTGCGGGACCCGCGCCGGTGCAGCAGCATGTCGCGCGACTTGATGCCGATCGCAACGGTCTCCGACACCGCAGCCCCGGCGGTCTCGATGACCTGGGCGGCGATCGGGTAGAAATCGTTGGAATCCACCATGCGTGCCGCCATCAAGTCCTCCCGCGACGGCGTCGGGGCGCCCCCGACCAATTGCCCGCTGGCTACGGTCGGGGGGCACGGGTGTCAACCCCGGAGCCGCTGGGGGGCTACTCATCCGCCTGGGTATGCGCTTCGACCATCCAAAGCGTCTTGTCGGTCGCGCCGGAGATCTGGGTGAAGAGGTCGGCGGTGTCGGCATCGCCCAGATCCTCGGCCTGGCCGATCGCCCGCCGCGCACCCGCGCCGAACGCCGCCAGCGCCGTCGACATCGCTTCCAGATGAGCCCCCTGGTCGACGATCTCCGCCGGGTATTTCGGCAGGCTGGACCGTTCGACCGCGGTCGCGAGGGTGCCTTCGGCGAGCCCGCCGAGGGCGGTCACCCGTTCGGCGATGGCGTCGACATGGCCGCGGGCCTCGTCATGGACCTCGTCGAACAGCTCGTGCAGTTCCTTGAAGTTCGGTCCCTTGACGTTCCAATGCGCCTGCTTGGCCTGGGCGGCCAGGTCGATGGCATCGGCAAGGCGGGCGTTCAAAAGCTTGACCAGCGTCTGGCGGGCCTGGAGCGGCAGGTCATTCTTGGTACGAAACATCCGGGTCATCGGGCTCTCCCCATTTGCGCGGCCCGCCGCCCGGTGGCGGATGCCGTGATGAGCGACATCCGCCAAGTCGGCCGATAAGGCCAGTCGGACGGTCAGGCGAGATCGAACAGCAGCATTTCGGTTTCCGCCCTGGCATTGACGACAGCCGCATCCTCGTCGCTGAGGGAGACGGCATCGCCGGCCTTGACGGTCACCCCATTGATCTCGGCTTCGCCGTCGACGATGTACACCCAGGCATGGCGCCCTGCGCGCAACGCATGGGTCGCCGTGCCGCCGGCGGCAAGGCGCCCGGCATAGAGGTCGACATCCTGGTGGATGGTAACCGCCCCGTCGCGCCCGTCGCGCGCCCCGATCAGGGTCAGCCCGCCGGCCGGGGCGGTGATCGGAAACGCCTTCTGCTCATAGCCCGGCTCGATCCCGTCCGCTTCCGGCTCGATCCAGATCTGCAGGAAGTGGACCGGGTCCGCGGCCGAGGCGTTGAATTCGGCGTGGCGGATGCCGGTGCCGGCACTCATGCGCTGCAGTTCGCCCGGGCGGATCACCGCCCCGTTGCCGAGACTGTCGCGATGCTCCAGCCCGCCGTTCACGACATAGGAGAGGATCTCCATGTTGTCGTGGCCGTGCGGCGGGAACCCGGCACCCCCGGCGACCTTGTCCTCGTTGATCACGCGCAGTGCCCGAAAGCCAAGGCGCGACGGGTCGTAGTGGTGGCCGAACGAGAAGCTGTGCCGGCTGTCGAGCCAACCGATCCTCGTATGGAAGCGATCGTCGGCCGGGTGATGGGTGATCATTGACTTCCCTCCTTTCCGTGCGGGGCAGCGCTGGCGCCCGGTTCGGCGGCGCTCAGGCACCGATCGCGCTCGGGTGATGACATGACATCACGCCCGCCAGAACAGTAGTGCGGTAGACAGCAACCAATTGTTCGAAATCTACGAACGCGAATTTCCCGCCCAAGCCCCAGCCCAAGTATGCTAGTGGCAATCCCCGGCTATCGCGGACCAGCGCATGGCCGCGTTTTTTCGACACGGGGAGGCTTCGATATGCGCGCCCTTTCCTTCGCCGCTGCGACCCTGGCGGCCAGCCTTGCGTCCACGTCCGCAACCGCCATGGACCTGGTCAGCTTCCCGATCGACACGACGGAGGGGCTGGTCGCGGTGCCCAACGGCACGCTCGACACCGATGCGGACGGCAACACCAGCCTGAAGATCGTCGCCACCGAAGCGATGACGGTGCCGCTCGCCGTGGTGCGCGATGTGGTCGACCCGGATCAACCGATCTCCTACAGCGCGCGCCTCAAGAGCGAGGGGCTGGAGGGGAACGCCTATCTGGAATTGTGGGTCGGCATCGCCGGCATGGGCGAGTTCTTCTCCCGGGGCCTCAACGATCCGATCACCGGCACCAGCGACTGGGTCGGCCGGGCCGTGCCGTTCAAGCTGGAACCCCAGCATGATCCCGAACTCTACCGGCTCAATCTGGTGATCACCGGCCCGGGCACGGTCTGGATCGACGATCTGAAGATCGCCACCGCCCCCTGATCCGGCCCCTGATCCGGCCCCTGATCCGGCCCCTGATCCGGCCCCTGATCCGGCCCCAGGGGGGGCATAGCACCTGGGGCCTTGCGGTTCAGTCCCCGGCCGGCGGGTGCCAGCCGATGGCACCTGCCGCCCGCCGGGCGCTGCGACGGCTCTTGCGCCAGCCGAGCAGGATGCCTGCCGCATCGGCCAGGAACCAGACGCCGAGCGCGATCGCGAGCCCCGCCGCCCCCGGAATCCAGAGCACCAGGAAAACGATCGCCAGCGGCGAGATGACGACGAGCCCGGCACCGACGGCGAGCAGCGCCAGCGCATGGCCGAGACGCGCGCCGAGGCCGCCGCCGGCGGCACGATCCGGCCACATCTCCTGCATCAGGTGCCAGCCGGGAACCAGGGCGATGGTCCAGGCGAAGAGCAGGGTCATGAGCCCGCCCGCCGCCTCGTTCATCAACTGAAGGGTCGAAAAGAACCCGAAGATCGCGGTGAACGCGACCAGGCCATAGGTGAGGTCGCGCAGCGCCGTCAGGAACAGCCGGCGCGCGGCCCAGCCGTCCTCTCCCAGCTCGTTGCCCCGCCGCAGCCCGGACAACATCTGGACCGGGGTCGCGGCAACCTCCGCGGAGAACAGGAACAGGCGGTCGCGGCCATGGCGGCGTTCGAGCCGCGGCTGATGCGGGCCGATCCAGTCGATCTGTGCGGTCGGCGCATCGAGCACCTGGATCAGGGTGACCTCTTCGGCGCTGCTGGTGTCCCAGGCGCGGTAGACGCGGGCGAGCGGCGTGCCCAGCAAGAGGCGCGAGATCACCACCCCGTCGATGGCATTGCCCAGGCGATAAGGCCCGTCGTCCTGCGCGTCCGGGATGACGGCAGCCTGCGTGGGCGCCGGGCTATCAAGGGTCAGCGTCATGCTTTCACGCGCGAAATTGACCGCCGTCCAGCTTACCCGCGCGCATCGCTGAGCACGCGGCGAAAAGTGGAGAAGTCAAAACCATAGCTTCCGTCGGGCCATTGCACCATGGGCAAACTCGCCGCAACACCATAAACCTCCGGATGCGGGCGCACAGCCCCGTCGGCTTCGGCGACCCAATCCGCCGTTTCCGCCCCGCGGATCAGCTGATCGAGCGCGAAGACCCGCGCCATCAGCGCCCGGCGCACCTGTTCCTCCAACAGGCCGGCCGCCGCGAGCACGGCGTCGACGCGGTCGTCGAGGGCGATCAGGTCGAGCGGTGTCCGGCACTCCGCGAAGGCGGTATGCACCTCCGCCAGCGTTGCGACCGGCACGGTCAACTCATCCAGGCGGTCAGCCTCGAAAGCGGCGGCGGTCATGACGCGGTCGTTACCGGTTGCGGGACTGCCGGCAGAGACTAACCGATCGGCGCACCCGGTGCCATCGCCGCCGCCGCCCGACGGCCGTCCTGCCAGCTCTTGACCAGGAAGACGAGGAAGGCGACGGCGGCGGCGGCATGCAGGATCGGCAGGCCTGGCCAGAACAGGGCAAGCGCGAGGCCGCCGGCGGCGATCCGGCCGACCGGGCCCAACCGGGATTCCAGATGACCCTGGATCGCCGCCGTCATCGCATAGAGGCCCATGGCCGACGCCCCGAAGATCGCCAGCACCTCCAGCCAGTTGCCGCCGATAAGCGGCGTGTAGGCGAACAGGAGCGGGACGACATAGAGCGCCTTGGCGATCTTCCAGGCCTCGAACCCGGTCGCCATCGGCGGCGTGCGCGCGATCGCGGCGGCGGTGAAAGCGGTCAGGCAGACCGGCGGCGTTACGTTGGAATCCTGACTGAGCCAGAAGATGATCATGTGGGCCGACAACAGCGCCATGGTCCGCACCTCCTCCGGCAACGCCATGTCGCGCACCTGGCCGATGACGGCCGGGTCGCTCGCGGCGAGCAGGGCCCGTGCGTCGACAATCGGCATGGGGCTCTGCAGGCGCTCGACCAGTGTCGGGTCGACCAGGGCGAAGACGAAGCCCGCCTCCATCGGCAAGGCGCCGGCGGCGATCACCTGGGCCAGAGCCTCCGCCGTGATCAGCTGGTAGAGGGCCGGGGCCGAGAGCACCGCAAGGACGACATAGGCCGCCGTCACCGGCAGGCCG
>CAYNIS010000337.1:0-4355 GCA_964397055.1 uncultured Rhodospirillaceae bacterium
GGTGCGACGGCATGGAGGTCACCCAGTTCACCTATTTCCAGCAGGTCGGCGGCATTGAGTGCGACCCGGTCTCGGTCGAGCTGACCTACGGGCTGGAACGGCTGGCGATGTACATCCAGGGGCTGGAGAGCATCTACGACCTCGAGTTCAACGACGATGGCACGACCTACGGCGATGTCTTCCACCGTGCCGAGGTCGAATACTCCGGCTTCAATTTCGAGCACGCGAATACCGACCAGCTGTTCCGCCGCTTCGGGGAGGCGGAGGAGGAGTGTGCGGCCCTCCTGAGGGAGGGGCTGGCGCTGCCCGCCTATGACCAGTGCATCAAGGCGTCCCACACCTTCAATCTCCTGGATGCGCGCGGCGTGATCTCCGTGGTCGAGCGGGCCGCCTATATCGGCCGCGTGCGCAATCTGGCGCGCGGCTGTTGCGAGGCCTGGATCGCCGGGTCGAATGCGGTCGCCCCGCGGCCTCGACACGATTGACGACGACGATGCCCGACCTCCTGATCGAACTGTTTTCCGAGGATATCCCGGCGCGCATGCAGCCGCGCGGGGCCGAGGACCTGAAGCGTCTGATCACCGAACAGCTGGCCGACGCGGGCCTCGGCTTCGAGACGGCGGAGGCGCATTCGACCCCGCGCCGCCTCGCCCTCCACGTGACCGGCGTGCCGGCCCGCCAGCCGGATCTGAAGGACGAACGCCGCGGCCCGCGCGTCGGTGCGCCGGACCAGGCGATCCAGGGCTTCCTGAAGGGCGCGGGCCTCGACAGCCTCGACCGTTGCGAACAGCGCGGCACCGGCAAGGGCGTCTTCTGGTTCGCGGTGATCGACCGCCCGGGACAGCCCACCGTCGACCTGGTGCCGGCGATGGTCGAGAAGGCCGTCGCCGACATGCCCTGGCCGAAATCGATGCGCTGGGCGCGCTCCTCGATCCGCTGGGTGCGGCCGCTCCAGAACATCCTCGTCATCTTCGACGGGGAGCCGGTGAAGCACGAGATGGTCGTCGGCCGGGCGATCGTGATGTTCAACAACAAGCTGGAAGAGGTCGACGACCTGCTGCCGTTCGGGCGGGAGACGATCGGCCACCGCTTCCTCGCCCCAGCACCGTTCGCGGTCCACGACTTCGCCAGCTACAAGGAAGGCTTGGCGCAGAACTTCGTCGTGCTCGACCGTGACGAGCGGCGCAAGCGCATCGTCGAGGGGGCGGCCGAGGTCGCGGCGGCCAAGGGCCTCAAGGTGGTCGACGATCCGGGCCTAGTCGAGGAGGTGACGGGTCTCGTGGAATGGCCGGTGCCGCTCCTCGGCACCATCGATGCCGACTTCATGGGGCTGCCGCCGGAGGTGCGCCAGACCACCATGCGCGAAAACCAGAAGTACTTTGCAACCGTCGACGCCGACGGTCGGCCGGCCCCCTATTTCGTCCTTGTCGCCAACATGGTCGCCGACGACGGCGGCGACCTGATCGTCGGCGGCAATGAGCGCGTGTTGCGCGCGCGCCTGTCGGATGCGCGCTTCTTCTGGGATCAGGACCGCAAGGTGAAGCTGGCCGACCGGCTGCCCGCCCTGTCGGACATCGTCTTCCACGCGCGCCTCGGCACGGTGACCGACAAGGTCGAGCGGCTGACCGAGCTTGCCGGCATGATCGCCGCCGACGTGCCCGGGGCCGATCAGGATGCGGCCCGGCTGGCCGCCCGCCTCGCCAAGGCGGACCTGGTCACCGGCATGGTCGGCGAATTCCCTGAACTGCAGGGGGTGATGGGCCGCTATTACGCCGCCGAGGAGGGGGTCGCACCCGAGGTCGCCGGTGCGATCGAGGATCACTATCGCCCGCTCGGCCCTTCCGACCGCTGCCCTGCCGAACCCGTCGGCATGGCTGTCGCCCTCGCTGACAAGATCGACAGCCTGACCGGCTTTTTCGCGATCGACGAGAAGCCGACCGGGTCTCGGGACCCCTTCGCGCTGCGCCGTGCGGCCCTTGGCGTCATCCGCATCATTCTGGAGAACCGCCTGCGCCTGCCGCTCGCCCGCGCGCTGGAGGAGGCGCTCGGCCTCTACCGCATCGGCGGGCTGAAGCCGGCCGGAGAGGTGGTCGACGAGCTTCTGGTGTTCTTCGCCGACCGTCTCAAGGTCACGCTGCGCGATCGCGGCGTGCGCCACGATCTGATCGACGCCGTGTTCGCGCGCGGCGGTCCTGGCGGCGGCCGGCCGGACGACCTGACCCGGCTGATCGACCTGGTCGAGGCGCTGCAGGCCTTCCTCGCGAGCGAGGACGGGTCGAACCTGCTGACCGCCTATCGCCGGGCGTCGAACATCCTGCGCATCGAGGAGCAGAAGGACGGGGTCAGCCATGCCGGTGAGGCGGAGGCGGCGCGCCTTGTCCTCGACCAGGAAACGGCACTCGCCGGCCAGCTACAGCTGACCCGGGACGCGGCCCTGCCGCATCTGGAGCGGGAGGATTTCGCCGGCTGCATGGCGGCTCTGGCCGAACTCCGGGGTCCGGTCGACGCGTTCTTCGATCACGTCAAGGTGAACGACGACGATCCCGCCTTGCGCGCCAACCGTCTGAAGCTGCTTTCTCAGATCCGCGACACCATGGACGCGGTGGCCGACTTCTCGAAGGTCGAGGGCTAGTGGTTTGGTTCCGACATTTGCGACCCTGTCGACATCAGCGCCGAGGCAGATGTCGGAATCGGAAAACCGCTTGGTAATGTATTGTTTCTAGTGGAGGTTGCAAATTCCCCTTCGGTTCGGCACGTGCTGCCAAAGGGGTCCAAACGTCGAATTCACGCCACTCGCGCGACAAGGGGCCGGCGGCAGGCAACGGATTGCCTACGACAAGCAGAAACCTCAAAGACTACGCACTCACGAAGAAAGTGATCGGGAACCAGAGCGATGACGAAATGGGTCTACGCGTTCGGGGATGGCACGGCGGAAGGGCGCGCGGACATGCGCAACCTCCTGGGCGGCAAGGGGGCGAACCTTGCGGAAATGGCCAATCTCGGCCTGCCGGTGCCGCCGGGGTTCACCATCACGACCGACGTCTGCACCTATTTCTACGAGCATAGCCGGCAGTATCCCGGCGACCTGTCCCCCGCCGTCGACGAGGCGATCACGCGCGTCGAAGGGTCGATCGGCATGAGCTTCGGCGATACCGCGAACCCGCTGCTGGTGTCGGTCCGCTCCGGCGGGCGCGCCTCGATGCCGGGGATGATGGACACCGTTCTCAACCTCGGCCTCAACGACGAAACCGTGCTCGGCCTCGCCGCCCGTTCGAGTGACACGCGCTTCGCCTACGACAGCTACCGCCGCTTCATCCAGATGTACGGCAACGTGGTGCTGGGCATCGATCACCACATGTTCCAGGACGTGCTGGAGAGCTTCAAGCGCGACCAGGACTACACCTTCGACACCGAACTGAAGGCGGAGGACTGGCAGGACATCATCGTCGAGTACAAGAAGATCGTCGCCGAACAGACCGGCGAGCCGTTCCCGCAGGACGTCAAGCAGCAGCTGTGGGGGGCGATCGGCGCCGTCTTCGGGTCGTGGATGAACCCGCGCGCGATCACCTATCGCCGCCTGCACGACATCCCGGAAAGCTGGGGCACGGCGGTCACCGTCCAGTCGATGGTGTTCGGCAACATGGGCGATGATTGCGCGACCGGTGTCGCCTTCACACGCAACCCGTCGACCGGCGACAACAGCTTCTATGGCGAGTATCTGGTCAACGCCCAGGGCGAGGACGTGGTCGCCGGCATCCGCACCCCGCAGCCGATCACCGTCGCCGGGCGGGAGGCCAGCCAGTCGCCGCTGCCGGCCATGGAAGAGGCGATGCCGGAGGTCTTCGGCCAGCTGGCGGAAGTCCGCGGGCGCCTGGAAAACCACTACCGCGACATGCAGGACATCGAGTTCACGGTCCAGCAGGGCAAGCTCTGGATGCTGCAGACGCGCAACGGCAAGCGCACCACCAAGGCGGCGATCAAGGTCGCGGTGGAGATGGTGGCGGAGGGCCTGATCACCGAGGCCGAGGCGGTGATGCGGATCGAGCCGGCCTCCCTCGACCAGCTTCTGCACCCGACCATCGACCCCGACGCGACGCGCGACGTCATCGCCCGCGGCCTGCCGGCGTCCCCGGGGGCCGCGTCGGGCAAGATCGTGTTCAGTGCCGACGACGCCGAACACCGCGCGCAGGCGGGGGAGAGCGTGATCCTGGTCCGGGTCGAGACCAGCCCCGAAGACATCCACGGCATGCACGCCGCGCGCGGTATCCTGACCACCCGTGGCGGCATGACCAGCCACGCCGCGGTGGTCGCCCGCGGCATGGGCCGGCCTTGCGTCTCCGGCTGCGGCGACGTTC
>CAYNIS010000338.1:0-3594 GCA_964397055.1 uncultured Rhodospirillaceae bacterium
CGCGCTCCGCCGGTGCACTTCCGGAAGGGGCCGGGGAATGGTCCTGCACGCGCTTTCGCCTCCCCCCCGCGATCCGGGTCGGGCAACAGGGACGGGCCGTGATGTGGTTCTCCCACCGCGGCTTCCGGAACCGGCCAGCCGCGGCCGGTGGTCACCCGCCCGAGGGATCGGCCACCGCGAATTCCGGCCCACCATACCCCGCTTCGACCGGGATGATCATGGTGCGGCCGGCGTCGGTCTTCCGCATTTCCGGCAGCACGGTCACCACAGGCGCCGAACGCGCCGCCTCCAGGGCTGCGTCGACCGTTGACGACTGCCCGAGTTTCTGGAGATTGAGGCGGGTCGGGAAGATGACAGTGCGTCGCCCCGCATCCGCGTCCGCGAGCGCGGTCGCG
This sequence comes from uncultured Rhodospirillaceae bacterium, assembly GCA_964397055.1. Lineage (GTDB taxonomy): Bacteria > Pseudomonadota > Alphaproteobacteria > CAYNIS01 > CAYNIS01 > CAYNIS01. The sequence goes on from CAYNIS010000338.1 coordinate 396, forward strand.
GGCGAGATCCAGACGCTGTCGACCGACTCCGACCCGTCATGGGCCGCAAGCTGCTCCGGCGGTGTCCGCGCGATGTAGAAATGCGTGTCGAAGCGCTTCTTCATGAACGGCGGCGTGATCCAGTGCGCGAACGGCACCATCAGGTCGCAGGCGAGTTCCAGGTCCTCGGCCTCGGCGAAGGCCGCCATCGATATCTCGCCCTTGTGCAGCGGATCCCGGTAGCGGTCCGAGAGCCCGACCAGGTCGGCGGCCGGGATCAGGTCCGACTGGCCGCGCCGCCGCGCCAGAAGCAGCCCGCATTCCTCGAACGCCTCCCGGATGGCGCCGATGCGCAGCGCCTTCTGCGCATTGTCCAGATCGTCGCAGCCGGCCGCCCGGGCCATCAGCCCCTCGTCGGCATCCCCCGCGTCCACCTTGCCGCCCGGGAACACCAGCGCGCCGGAGGCGAAGTCGATCTGGTGGTGGCGCACGACCATGAACACTTCGAGCGCGCCGTCGGCCCCGTCGCGCACCATCAGGATGGTCGAGGCCGGCACCGGGATCGGGGCGGCCTCCCCCTCGCTCACGATCGGGGCGGCCAGGGGGGCCGTGATCCGCGGCGTAGCGCCGCTGTCGGATGGGGTGCTGTCGGTCATCGCTTGGAAATCCTCCCGACCGGTGCCGATCGCAAGGGCCCGGTCATCCTCATGGGGCCGCCATCCGGTGGCGGGCGGCCGGTTGTCGATACCTCTCATTAACGCGGGCGCCACTATAGAGGGATAAGGTCGCCGAGGGCGATGTTAGCGGACCCGCGAAACGCGAGGAGAGGTCGGATGCTGAAGGCGATGCAGTTGACACTGATGGTGCTGGTGGCGGCGCTGGCGGTGTTCGACCCGGCCGCCGCCCAGGACCGCAACGAGCGCCGTCGGGGCGATCGCGACGCCAGGGCGTTCGAATTCGGCGAAGGCTGCATCGTCAACGGCGAGAAAGTGCCGGTCCTGCCGGGGTCGGACACGGAGATCGCGGTTGCGATCCACGATCGCGAACGGGGTCCGCGCATCGTCTACAACCGGCGCGCCATCGCGCGGGTCAGCGACACGATGCGGGAATTCTTCTTCTGGCACGAATGTGCGCACCACATCCTCGGCCATGTCGCCGGCCGGGCCAATCCGGCGATGGAGGACCAGGCCGATTGCTGGGCGGTCCAGTATATGATGGCGCGCGGCACCCTCGAGGTCGACGACTTCGCCGAGATGAAGGCGCCGATGGAGGAGATGCTGAGGGCCGGCATCACCCATTCCCCGGGCCGGACCCGCGCGCGCAACCTCTACAAATGCGTCGGCGGCGAGAACGGCAACCGCGGGCCCATCGGCAAGCACTGCAACGACCTTGCCTACTTCTTCCGGGAAGCCGCCAACCCGTCGCGCAACCCGCAGTGGTTCACGATTCACGTGCCGCTGCGCTGCGAGCCCTACGAACACGGCTTCAACTGCCAGAGCTTCGACATGCCGGGGCGCGAGGCGTTGGAGGCACGCGACATGGTCTCGCTGGAGATGCGGGCCTGCTACGTGCCGCCGTTCTTGTACACCGACGAGGACGGCACGATCACGGTGACCGGGCCGACCCATGGCTCGAAGATCGAGCTTTCGGGCCGCAGCCGCGTCGAGTTGCGCCTGATGCCGGCGTCCCTGGCGCCGACCGACTGACCGCCACCGGTCCCGCCCATCGCGGACGATCAGAAGCGGACCGCGCCGAAGCGCCGGCGCGGCTGGATGACGATCCGCGGCAGGCCGGGTGCTATCGGAACCGCCGCCGGCAGGCCCAACAGCCAGGGTTCGACCGGCTTCACGACCTCCGCCAGCCGGGCGATGCGCTCTTCGGTCGGCGGGTGGCTGCGCAGCAGCGAGGGCTGCGGTTCGGCCCGGCCGGGCAGGGCCAGCATCCGCCAGAGGCTCGCCTGGGCGGCGTCCACCTTGCGCAGGGCGGAGGCGAGGCCGGCCGGGTCCCCGGTCAACTGGACAGCCCCGAGATCGGCATCGAATTCGCGCGCGCGGGAAAGGGCGAGCTGGAGCAGCCCGCCGGCGATCGGTGCCGCGATCAGCATGGCAAGTGCGAAAAGCCCGGACAGCGGTGCTGCCGGAAGCCAGATCGGCAGCGTCACCATGAGGGTCAGGATGCCGGCCTGGGCAAGGCTCGCGGTCAGGCGCCCCAGCGTGTCGCCCAGGCCCATGACCAACAGGTCGCGATGCTGGATGTGGGCGGTTTCATGCGCCAGCACGCCGGCAAGCTCCCGCACGCTCAAGCGCCGCAGGAGCCCGTCCGAGAGGGCGATCACCGCCTCTTCCGGCCTGCCGACGGTGAAGGCACTGGCGGTCGCACTCGGGATGTAGTGCAGGCTGGGCGAGGCCGGCAGGCCCGCCGCCGTTGCGAGTCGGTCGGCGAGGGCATGGATCTCTGGGGCCAGCGCCCGCGGCAACGGCCGGGCCTTGTAGAGGCGCAGGACCATCGCCGGGGAGACCCGGGGGCCGACCAGCATCAGCGCCCCCATCGCGAGCGCCATCGCCGGCAGCCATGCCGGTCCCAACAGCAGGATGACGATCAGCGCGAACAGCGCGAACAGGCCGCCCAGAAGAAGGCTCGTATGGAGGGCGTTGCGCAGCCGATGGCGGCGGCTTTCGGCGGTATCGACGCGGCCCGCGGCCGGTCCGGGGAAGGCGCCCGACATGTCTGCCTTTTCACTTCTGCCGACGGTGACACGGCGTTTCGGGTTTGCGCGCGGTGTTCGAACGCGCCACATCCTGATGTAGCGAGTGACCGGAGTGTTGCGAGAGACGATAGGGGGCGGCATGCCCAGCGGACGATCAGACGGAACCAGAGTTTTCGTGCACGAGCCGCCGGTGACCGTGCAGGCGATCGGCGGCAGCTATGAGATGGAGGGTGCCGAGGTCCTGGAGATTTCGGGCCGGCGCATCCTCTATCGGGTCGGCACCGCCAATGCCGACACCACCTGTTGCGGCGTCTTCGGCTGCCGCTTCGCGATCGTTGCGGGCGAGGTCGCGGCCTGGCAGCGGGACCGCGATGCCCAGGGCCGGCTGCTGAGCGACGTGACCCCGATCCTCGATGCCGAGTACCGGCGCGAGATCGCCCGCCGACTGTCGGCCGAAGAGCTGATCCAGGAGGTGCGTTTCGACCCGGACGGCGAACTGGCCTGAGCCCGGCC
>CAYNIS010000338.1:3604-4352 GCA_964397055.1 uncultured Rhodospirillaceae bacterium
GGTTTCGCCCCCTTGCTCCGGGCGTCGGCATCGGATGTATTGCCGCGACCGGGGTTGCGGCCGTCGGCACGGGCGCATTGCGACGGCGCCGTCGTGAGCCAAGGGGGCGGGGTCACCCAATGATCGCACTGCAAAGGGGGCAGAACCAGGCGTTGCCGGCGACCGCCCGACAGGTCGTGGCGCGCATCAGCTGGTCGCCGCAGCGCGCGGCAGCGGTCAACGTCTCCGCCTTCCTGCTCGGTGCCGATGGCGCCGTGCGCTCCGATCTCGACATGATCGACGCGGTTCAGCCGATCGGCCCGGACCGCGCGGTGTCCGCCACCGGCAACCCGATCGACACGCTTGCCATCGATCTCGCCGGCCTGCCCGACAGCGTCGACAAGGTGGCGATCGTCATCAGCGTCCTCGATGCCGCCCATGGCCTCGCCGGCCTCGACGAGGCGGTGGTGACCTTCACCGACCAGGATGGCGGACCTCCCTTCGTCGGCTACGCGCCGCCCATCGACAATGAGCTGAACCGCGCGCTGATCCTCGCCGAGGTCTATCGCCGCCAGGGCCAGTGGAAGGTGCGCGCGGTCGGCCAGGGCTTCCTCGACGGGCTGGATCGGCTCGCCCGCACCTACGGTGTGTCGGAAGCGCATGTCCACGCCGGCACCACGGTTCCCGGTGCTGCCGGGCAGGATGCGATCGAAACCGTCATGGACAACCGGGCGATGGTGGCCTGGGCAGGCATCGATTCCGCCGATGA
>CAYNIS010000339.1:0-4339 GCA_964397055.1 uncultured Rhodospirillaceae bacterium
AGGGTGTCGCCGCTGAACAGGGCCTCCCCCTCCTCGAACCAGAAGGCGATGTGGCCGGAGGTGTGGCCCGGTGTCTCGAACACCTCGGCACTGTGGGTTCCGAAGATAACCCGGTCGCCCTCCGCCACCGTCTCGGCGAGGCCGGGAATGCGTCCGGCATCGGCCTTCGGCCCGATCGCGTGGGCGCCGTACTTCTCCAGGATTGCCGACATGCCGCCGATATGGTCGGCGTGATGATGGGTGATGAAGACGTGCGTCGGCTTGAGGCCGGACGCTTCCAGCCGCTCGATCACCGGTTCGGCGACGCCGGGATCGACCACGCCGACCGCGTCCGAGCGGGTGTCGCGGACGAGGTAGATGTAGTTGTCGGACATCGCCGGGATCAGTTCGACGGTCAGCGTCGACATGCGCCACCTCCAGGCTCGGGCGGAACGGGAACAACGAGCGGCCGGAACCATAGCCCTGGTGTCGGGACACACCAAGCATCAAGGGGACGAAGCGCTTGGCTACCGGCCGGCCTTGATGCCCGAGCCGACCTCGTCGGTGCCGAGCGCATCGGCGAGCCGGTGGGTGGCACTGCCGCGGCGCGCCGGCTGTTGCTGGGTCGGGGCCGGTGCCCAGCCGGCGGCGTGCAGCACCTGGAAGGTCGCGGAGATCCGGCCGTCCGCCTCGCCATGGCGCTGGTGGTAGAGCCGGCCGGCTTCCGCCAGGACGGCACGTCGCAGCGGGTGACGGCGTTCAGGCACGAAGGCCGCCGTCTCCCCCATCGCGCGGAGATCGCGGAACAGATCGAAGACGTGGGCGTAGGTCACTGTGAACCGGTCCTCGTCGGCGACCGGCAACGCGAAACCCGCGCGCTGGAGGAGACCGGCCATGTCGGCAAGCTCGACCATCGGCGACACGCGCAGGGCGGCACCACCGGTGACCCTGACCTCCGCCTCCACCAGCACCTCGCGCAGCTCGATCAGCGTCTCCCCGCCCAGGATCGCGAGCTGGATCATGCCGTCCGGCTTCAGCGCGCGGCGCAGTTGAACCAGGGCGCCGACCAGGTCGTTAGTCCAGTGGAGCGTGAGCGCGGAAACGACGAGATCGAGGGAGGCGGTGGCGATCGGCAGCCATTCCTCGTCCGCAACGGCCGCCAAGCCGTGGGCACGCGGCTCCGCCGGCAGGGCGAGATCGAGGGTCAATGCCGTCTCGATCCCCTTGGCCGCCAGGGTCGGGGTGTCCAGGACCCGGGCGCGCGCGCCCAGTTCCAGGGCAACTGGAAACGTCCTCAAGACGTCGCCCAGGCGATCGCGCAGATCGTCGGCCACCGCGGAGAACAGGAAGTCGCTGCCGGCGAGCGTGCCGAGCGACCGCGCGCGCCTCTGGCGCAGAAGACGCCGATCGAAGATGGTTGGGCTCTGGCTCATGGAGGCGATATGGCATCGACCACCGATCCGGCAAACATGGTTGAACGCGACGGCAATGCCGCAGCTCGGACCGGCTGGCTGCGATCGGCGCGATCAACGGGGCACTGGCCGTGATCGGCGGGGCCTTCGCGGCCCATGCCCTGAGCGGTGACGACCGGGCCGTCCACCTCGCGACCACCGCCGCCGACTACCAGATGGCCCACGCCCTGGTGCTGGTCGCCATCGGCCTCCTGCCGGAACGGGTGAGGCCGGCGTTGGCGATGCCGGCGGCCGGGTGCTTCCTTTTCGGCATCGTGGCATTCTCCGGCGCGCTTTACCTGCTCGCCCTCGGTGGGCCGCGCGTCCTGGGTGCGGTGGCGCCGGTCGGCGGGACCGCATTCATCATCGCCTGGGGGCTTCTGGCCGCCGCTGTCTGGACAGGGCCGAGGGAGACGCAGCCGTGATCGCCAACCCGAAGAACCTCCGGCTCGGGAATGTCGACAAGACCAACCTCGAAGCGATCCTGGCGCTGGAGCTGTCGGCGGAACAGGTGCGCCTGATCCCGTCGGTCGAGAAGTCGCTGGCCCAGGCCTACGTCTACAAGTTCCTGTCGCCCTTCGTCGTCTACCGCGCCGACGACATCATCGGCTTCGGCATGTTCGGCGGCAGCGGCCATCCGCGCCGGTTCTGGTTCCACCGTCTGCTCCTCGATCAGCGCTTCCAGGGCCAGGGCCTCGGCTCGGCCGCCTTCGGCTACTGCGTCGACATCCTGGTGCACCGCAACAACGCCACGCGGGTCTTCCTGACCGTGCATCCGGACAACCTCCACGCCCGCGGCATCTACGAACGCCAGGGGTTCCGCCACAACGGCGAGTACCTGGAGTTCGAGCCGATCCTGTCCAAGGACTTCCCCGACCGTCTGGCCGAGCCCGACCGGTGACCAACGGGCGCGACGACGATCTGACCGGCCGCATCGCCTCGCTCGCCCGTGGCGCCCTCGACTGGATCCTGCCGCCGCGGTGCCTGGCCTGCGGCACCGTGGTCGACGAGACCGGCACGTTGTGTGCCGACTGCTGGGGCCGGCTGACCCTGATTTCGGACCCGATCTGCCGCGTCTGCGGCATCCCCCTGCCGGTCGATCCCGGGGGCGATCCGGTCTGCGGCGCCTGCTTCGCCGAGCCGCCAAGCTTCGCCCGCGCCCGTGCCGGCCTCGTCTATGACGACGCCAGCCGCCCCCTGATCCTGGGTTTCAAGCACGCCGACCGCACCCATGCGGTCAGGGTCCTGGCCCGCCTCGCCCTCATCCCGGCACGCGAAATCCTGGCCGAGGCGGACCTCGTCGCGCCCGTGCCGCTCCACCGCTGGCGTCTCTTTCGCCGCCGCTACAACCAGTCAGCACTTCTGGCGGGCGCCCTTGCCAAGGCGACCGGCCGGGAACATGTCCCCGACCTCCTGGAGCGGGTGCGGGCAACCCGCACCCAGGGCGGCCTCGATCGCCGGCAGCGGGAACGCAACGTCGCCGGGGCCATGCGCGTCCGCGCACAGCACCGCGATCGGGTCATGGGCAAGGCGGTCGTGGTGGTCGACGATGTGATCACCACCGGCGCCACGGTCAGCGCCTGTGCGACCGCCCTGAAGCGGGCCGGCGCCGCCCGGGTGGACGTGATCGCCGCCGCCCGCGTGGTCTGACCTTGACGCGGCATGCATCGCGACCATTGACCGGCGGTCCTCTCGTCGTCGATCAAGGACGGGCCATGTATGAAGCGATCATCATACCGCGCCGGAGTTCCACCATGCCCGCCAATGTCGAAGTCTACTCGAGCCCGTTCTGCCCGTTCTGCCACCGCGCCAAGCGCCTGTTGTCGAAGAAGGGTGTGGAGTTCACCGAGATCGACGTGATGGTGGAACCGGCGCGCAAGGGCGAGATGATGGAGCGCGCAGAGGGGCGCCATACGGTGCCTCAGATCTTCATCGACGGGGTCGGTATCGGCGGCTGCGACGAGCTGTTCGCCCTCGACCGGTCGGGCAAGCTCGAGCCGATGCTGGCCGGGGGGGCCGGCTGATGGCCCGTCCCCTTTCCGTCGCGTGCATCCAGATGAACGCGCGCCCGGACATCGACCAGAACCTGACGACCGTGGGCGAGATGATCCGGGAGGCCGCCGCAAACGGTGCCCGGCTGATCGCGACCCCCGAAAACACGGGCTTCATCGTGCGCGGGCGGGAGGCCATCCAGGCGCGCCTGACCGACCAGGAGCGCCATCCGGGCATTCCGTTCTTCGCCGAGCTTGCCCAGGAGACCGGGGCCTGGCTGTCGATCGGGTCGCTCGCCTTCACGACCGAGGACGGGCGCGGCGCCAACCGCACGCTCCTGTTCGCCCCGTCGGGCGACCTCGTCGCGACCTACGACAAGATCCACATGTTCGACGTCGACCTGAAGGGCGGCGAAAGCTATCGCGAGAGCAAGAACTACCGCCCTGGCGAACGCGCCGTCCTCTATCGGGCGCCATGGGGCACGGTCGGGCTCACCATCTGCTACGACCTGCGCTTTCCCCATCTCTATCGGTCGCTGGCCAAGGCCGGGGCGGAGGTGCTGACGATTCCCTCGGCGTTCACCGTGCCGACCGGCGAGGCGCACTGGCACGTGCTGATGCGCGCGCGGGCGATCGAAACCGGTTGCTTCGTCATCGCCGCCGCCCAGACCGGGACCCACGACGGCGACCGCAAGACCTACGGCCACTCGGTCATCGTCGACCCGTGGGGCGAGGTGCTGGCCGACGGCGGCACGGAGGTCGGCATCGTCAGTGCCGAAATCGACCTCGACGCCGTGGTCAAGGCCCGGCGCAGCATCCCGTCGCTGACCCATGACCGGCCGTTCGCCGAGCCGGAGGCGCTCGATCCGGGCGGGCTCCTGGCCGGCGTCATTGGTGCCATCTGCCTCGTCCTGGGCT
>CAYNIS010000340.1:0-4338 GCA_964397055.1 uncultured Rhodospirillaceae bacterium
TCGTCGTCGCGATCAACAAGTGCGACCTGCCGGCGGCCGACCCGAACCGGGTGCGCACGGAACTGCTCCAGCACGACCTGGTGGTCGAGGAGATGGGCGGCGACGTCCTGTCGATCGAGGTCTCCGCCAAGGCCAAGCTGAACCTCGACAAGCTGGAAGAGGCGATCCTCCTCCAGTCCGAGGTCCTGGAACTGAAGGCCAACCCGGACCGCAGCGCGATCGGTGTCGTGGTCGAAGCCAAGCTGGAACGCGGTCGCGGTTCGGTTGCGACGGTCCTGGTCCAGCGCGGCACGCTCAAGGTCGGCGAGATCTTCGTCAGCGGCAGCGAATGGGGCCGTGTCCGCGCCCTGATCAACGACCGCGGCCAGAATGTCGAGGAAGCGGGCCCCGCCTTCCCGGTGGAGGTCCTGGGCCTGAACGGCACGCCGCTCGCCGGCGACGACTTCATCGTCGTCGAGAACGAGCAGCGCGCGCGCGACATCGCCGAATTCCGAGCCCGCAAGAAGCGGGAGGCGGCGGCGAAACTGTCGGGTCGCGGCTCGCTCGAGCAGATGTTCAGCCAGATCCAGGAGGGTGCGAAGAAAGAGCTCGCCGTCGTCGTCAAGGGCGACGTGCACGGCTCGGTCGAGGCGATCGCCGGCTCCCTCATGAAGCTGGCGGAAAACCAGGACGAGGTTCAGGTCCGCGTCCTGCACTCGGCGGTGGGTCCGATCAACGAAAGCGACGTGACCCTGGCCAAGGCCTCCGACGCGCTGGTCATCGGCTTCAACGTCCGCGCCAACGTCCAGGCCCGCGAGCTGTCGCGCCGGGATGGCATCGAGATCCGCTACTATTCGGTGATCTACGACGCGATCGACGACGCCAAGCAGATGCTCTCCGGCCTGCTCGCGCCGAGCCTGCGGGAGACCTTCCTGGGCAACTCGGAAATCCGTCAAGTCTTTAACATCACCAAGGTCGGCAAGGTCGCCGGTTGCTACGTCACGGAGGGCATGGTCAAGCGCGGGGCGAAGGTGCGCCTGCTGCGTGACAACGTGGTGATCCACGAGGGCACGCTGAAAACCCTCAAGCGCTTCAAGGACGAGGTTCGCGAGGTTCGCGAAGGGTTCGAGTGCGGCATGGCCTTCGAACACTACGACGACATCCGCGAGGGCGACGTGATCGAAGCCTTCGAGGTGGAGGAAGTGGCGCGCCAGCTCTGAGCCAAGAGCCGGCCGCCTTCCCTTGCCAGACAGCCATGAAGCGTCCCAATACCAAAGAGATCGGCCAGCGGCCGCTGCGCGTCGGCGAACAGGTGCGCCATGCGCTCGACCAGATCATGCGGCGCGGCCATTTCCGCGACCCGGAACTGGCGTCCGCCCATGTCACCTTCACGGAAGTGCGCCTGGGTCCGGATTTGAAGCACGCGACCGCGTTCGTCACCACGCTGGGCGGGCAGGAGCGCGACGGCGTGATCGCAGCACTCAACCGGGCGGCGGCCTATTTCCGCGGCCAGGTCGCCCATGCCGTGCGCCTCAAATACGCCCCGACGATCAGTTTCCAGGCCGACATCTCGTTCGACCGCGCGGCGGCGATCGACGCGCTGCTGCACGACCCCCGGGTCGAACGCGACCTGCACCCGGACGATGACGACGCCGGCGACAAGACGGACGAGAAGGACCAGACACCATGACACGTAGCCGCCGCGGCCTGCCGGTTCATGGCTGGATCGTCCTCGACAAGCCGGTCGGCATGACCTCGACCCAGGCGGTCGCCCGCATCAAGCGGGCCACCCATGCCCAACGCGTCGGCCACGGCGGCACGCTCGACCCGCTGGCGAGCGGCATTCTGCCGATCGCCCTGGGGGAGGCGACGAAGACCGTTTCCTACGCCATGGACGCGCGCAAGACGTATCGCTTCACCCTGCGCTGGGGCCAGGCGACGGAAACCGACGACGCGGAGGGCGAGATCATCGCCGAAAGCGATGTCCGTCCCGACCCGAAGGCGATCCTCGCAGCATTGCCTGCCTTCTTCGGCGAGATCATCCAGATGCCGCCGCAGTATTCGGCGATCAAGATCAATGGCGAGCGGGCCTATGACCTGGCCCGGGCCGGCGACGACCCGGAAATGGCGCCGCGCACGATCCAGATAGAGGAAATCCGCCTCCTGCGCGTGATCGACCACGATCACGCCGAGTTCGAGGTGACCTGCGGCAAGGGTGCCTATATGCGCGCGCTTGCCCGCGACATCGCGGTCGCCCTCGGCACCGTCGGCCATGTTGCAGCGCTGCGGCGGCTGAACGTCGGCCCCTTCACCCTCGACGACGCTGTCACGCTGGAGGCCATCGATCAGGCCGCCCAGGGCGAGAGCGCCGCCACCATGATCCTTCCGGTCGAAAGAGCGCTGGACGACATCCCGGCCCTCGACCTGACCGAGACGGAGGCGCAACGGCTGCGCCACGGACAATCCATCGCTCTCATCACCCGTCAGGACCGGGAACGCCTGGACGCCATGCGTCACGGCCTCGGCACCGACGGGGAGGCGACGGCACTCGCCGTCGCGGATGGACGGCCCGTGGCCCTGGTCCGGCTCGAAGGGGCCGAGGTCAAGCCGGTGCGGGTTCTCAATCTCTAGACGAAACGGAGTGTTCTTCGATGTCGATTACCGCTGAGCGCAAGCAGACGCTCATCACAGAGTATGGCCGGGTCGATGGCGACACCGGCTCCCCGGAAGTCCAGGTCGCGATCCTGACCGAACGCATCAAGAACCTGACCGAGCACTTGAAGACCCACAAGAAGGACGTGCACAGCCGGCGCGGCCTCCTCATCATGGTCGGCCAGCGCCGTAGCCTCTTGGATTACCTGAAGCGCAAGGATCGCGGTCGCTACGAGAGCCTGATCGCCAGCCTGGGCCTGCGCCGCTAGAGCATTTTCCAGCCAGGCTGAACCAGTCTGGCGGTTCGGAGAATGCGCAAGCTGTTCAATCGACGCGCAGGTCGTCGTCACGGAAGGATGCAGTCCGCCCGGGTTTCGCGCTAGGGCATCCGACCTTCAAGAGCAGCGTGAGGAGGTGGCCCAATCCGGGGTCGCCCCCTCGATCGGGCAGATCGGACCGGGCCGGCAGCCCGCCGCAAGAAAAGGAAACCACGAATGTTCAAAGTATACCGCAAGGAAATCGATTGGGGCGGGCGCAAGCTGACCTTGGAAACGGGCAAGGTTGCTCGCCAGGCAGACGGTGCCGTCATGGTGAGCTACGGCGATACCACAGTCCTTTGTACGGCTGTGGCAGAGAAACAGCCGCGTGTCGGCATCGATTTCTTCCCGCTGACCGTCCAGTATCAGGAAAAGACATTCGCCGCCGGCAAGATCCCTGGCGGCTTTTTCAAGCGTGAAGGCCGCCCGACGGAGAAGGAGACCCTGATCTCCCGTCTGATCGACCGCCCGATCCGCCCGTTGTTCCACAAGTCGTTCTCCAACGAGACGCAGATCATCTGCACGATGCTCTCCTTCGATCTGGAGAACGACGGGGATGTCGTCTCGATGATCGGGACCTCGGCGGCGCTGACCTTGTCGGGCATGCCGTTCCTTGGCCCGATCGGCGCGGCGCGCGTCGGCTACATCGACGGCGAATACATCCTCAACCCGACAATCGACCAGGTGAAGGAGAGCGAGCTCGACCTCGTCGTCGCCGGCACCATGGAAGGCGTCTTGATGGTCGAGAGCGAGGCCAACGAGCTCTCCGAGGAAATCATGCTCGGCGCCGTCATGTTCGGCTGGAACGCCTTCCAGCCGATCATCCGCCTGATCATCGACCTCGCCGAGATGTGCGCCAACGATCCCTGGGATCTCGCTCCGCCGGCGTTCGACAAGGACGCCATCAAGGCGCGCATCCTGGCCGATGTCGGCGACAAGCTGCGGGCCGCCTATCAGGAGCCGATCAAGCAGACCCGCCAGGACATGGTCGCCGCCGCCAAGGCGGAAATCGTCGCCAAGCTCGACGAGGAAGGGATCGAGAGCGGGGCGATTTCCGGCGCGTTCAAGAACGCCGAGGCCGACATCGTCCGCGGCACGATCCTCGACACCGCGAACCGCATCGACGGCCGCGACACCAAGACCGTGCGCCAGATCACCTCGGAAGTCGGGATCCTGCCGCGCGCCCATGGCTCGGCATTGTTCACCCGCGGCGAGACCCAGGCCCTGGTGGTGACCACCCTCGGCACCGGCCAGGACGAGCAGGTGATCGACGCGCTCGAGGGCGAGTACCGGGAGCACTTCATGCTCCACTACAACTTCCCGCCCTACTCGGTCGGCGAGACCGGCCGCCTCGGCACCCCGGGCCGGCGTGAGGTCGGCCACGGCAAGC
>CAYNIS010000341.1:0-4322 GCA_964397055.1 uncultured Rhodospirillaceae bacterium
GGCCATTTCGGCGCGGGCGACGGAACCGAAGCACGGGTGACCGCCGTCCAGGATCGCCTTGCCCGCGCGGCCGGCGCGTGGCCGCCGTGATTCGCACCCGGGCGGGCTGGCCTTGACCCCCGGCCTCGTGCCAGCTTCAGCGTTCCAGACCCCGACCGATCCACGAGACCCCGGTGATCCATCCTGTCATCCTGTCCGGCGGCTCGGGCACGCGCCTGTGGCCGCTGTCCCGCCGGACCTATCCCAAACAGCTGATCGCGCTCCTGGGTGAAAACACGCTCCTCCAGGAAACCGTCCAACGCCTCGACGGGCTGGACGGCTGCACCAGCCCGTTGGTCATCGCCAACAATGAGCATCGGTTCCTGATCGCGGAACAGCTGCGAGCGATGGGGGTCACACCCCAGGCGATCGTCCTGGAGCCCGTCGTCCGCAACACGGCACCGGCAGCCGCCGCCGCCGCCGAACTGCTGGTGCGGCGCGATCCCGATGCGATCATGGCGCTGATGCCGGCGGACCATGTGATCCGCGATGTCGCGGCCCTGCGCCGGGCCTTTGCCGCGGGGGCGGACGCCGCGGCGGCCGGGCGGCTGGTCACCTTCGGGATCACGCCATCGCGACCGGAGACCGGGTTCGGCTACATCCGCGCGGGGGCGGCGATCGCCGCCATCGCCGGCGCTCGTGAGGTCGCGGCCTTCGTCGAGAAGCCGGACCGGCCGACGGCGGAAGGCTATCTCGCGTCCAGCGACTATCTCTGGAACAGCGGCATCTTCATGATGCGGGCGGCCCGGTTCCTGGCGGAGATCGACCGCCTGCAGCCGGACATCCACAGGGCGGCGAAAGCGGCCGTCGACGGCGCCGCCAGGGACTTCGACTATCTGCGCCTGGACGAGGACGGCTTTTCCGCCGCGCCCTCCATCTCGATCGACTACGCGGTCATGGAACACACCGACAAGGCCGCCGTGGTGCCGGTCGATTGCGGCTGGAACGATGTCGGCGCCTGGCACGCGCTGTGGGAGCTCGACGACAAGGATGCCGACGGCAATGTCGCCCGCGGCCTCGTCCGCCTTGACCGTGCGCAGGACAGCTATTTCCGTGGCGAGGCGGACCACTTGCTGGTCGGCGTCGGTGTCGCCGACCTCGTCGTCGTTCAGACCAAGAACGCGACCCTGGTAACGACCCGCGCGGAAGCGCCCAATGTCGGCACGATCGTCAAGAGCCTGAGCGCGGAAGGGCGGCCGGAAACCGACCTGCCGCCAGCCGTCTATCGGCCCTGGGGGCACTACGAGGACCTGGTCGAGGGCGTTGGCTTCCGGGTCAAACGCATCGTGGTCAAGCCGGGGGGCCGCCTGTCGATGCAGTACCATCACCACCGCTCGGAACACTGGGTGGTCGTCGACGGCGAGGCCCAGGTCACCTGTGAGGATCGGCGGACCACGGTCCTGCCCAACCAGTCGATGTACATCCCGAAGGGGGCGCGGCACCGCCTGGAAAACACCACGGACCGCCCGCTCGTCCTGATCGAAGTGCAGTGCGGCGTCTACTGCGGCGAGGACGACATCGTGCGCCTGGACGATGTCTACGGCCGCATTCACATCCCGCCGGCAGCCGCCGGGGCCTGAGCCACCGGCGCCGCGGCGGCATCGATGTCGATGCCGAGCAGGAGATCGAGGAGCGCCAGATCGCTCGTCTTCAGGATCATCAGGCGTCCGTCGGCGGCGTCGGCGGCACGGTCCGCAACCTCGCCATGGATCGGCATGATGTGATCGGCGTCGCTGACCAGCGCCACCGACGGCTTGCCGAACAGCGGGGCGAGATAGCTCAAGCCCCCATAGGTACCGACGAAAGCCCGCGCGCCGGCGATCGCCGCCGACTGGACCGCCAGGTTGGTGGCAGGCGTCATCGCATCGGCGATATCGATCAGACCCTTACCGCCGGACGGCAGCCAGTCGCTGTGGTCGTCGATCTCCAGACGCGGGTTCAGAAGCACCACGGGGTGACGGTCGGCGAGGCGTTCGATCAGGCTGGCGATCAGGCGCCGGTTGGCCGGCGTATCGGGAAATGACGGCCGGAAGTAGAAGCGGATCGCGACATAGTCTTCCGGCAGATTGGCAATCGGCGTCGGATCCGGCGCCGGCAGCCCCTGGAACTTCATCCGGTCGAAGAGGTGCCGGTTGGCGACGGCCTGCCGCCAGACACCACGGAACAACGTGTACATGAGCGACGGGTGCAGCACCCCCCGACCGATGCCGTTGGACCGGCGCGCCGTCTCCTCCAACAGCTCCCGCTCCCAGCGGTCGATCATGATCTGCTTTTGACCACCCAGGGCCTGCCACCGTTCCTGCGTGCGCTGGCGGAAGGTGTCCGGTTCGACCCAGTCGAAAATATCGAGTGTCTCGTCGGCGATGTGGCGATACCAGGACCCGGCCCCCCCGCGGGACAGGACGACAAGCCGGTCCTTCGGCACGTCGAACCGCTGGCAGAGATCGGTCAGGAACGGAATCCAGTAGAGGAGTTCAAAGCCGACTTCGCTGGTCCATGGGCCGACCACGATGCGACCCGGCGTCTCCAGGGCGGCGCGGATCTCGTCGTCGACCCACTGGCGTGAGACCTTGTGGGCATGCGCGATGCTGCTGCCGTCATCGAGTGCTGCTTCCAGCAGGCGTGGAAGGACGTATCTGCGGACGGCGGTCTTGAGCCCAAGCAGGCCGAGCGCGCCCGCCGCCGTGCGATAGGCGCCACGCACGAGGGCGCTGGCGATGTAGAAGTCGCGCATTTTTATCCGTCAGTTTCCGTCGTGGCCGAACGCCTACTCCCCGCAGGGAGATGTTGCAAGGGACGTGCCCGCTGGACCAGTCTCGATCGGGGCGTGATCATGGTCCGGGCGTGTCAACCGTTCGGAGGATCGTGTCTCAGGCGGATCGTGTCTCAGGCGGAAGGTATCTTGGGCGGCGAGGTTGACGCCCCGCGGCGGAGAGAGCATCACCCGGCCCGTCGAGCGTGTTGCAAGGATGACAGGGTGCTCGCGCGCCAGAGCGCCCGTATGGTCGTCGCGGCACCACCCCGTAGACTTGAGGACTGCCCCTCGTCATGCCGGCCCTCCGGTTTCGCCTGCTTCTGCGCAACCTGCTCTACCTCAGGAACTTCGAATCGGTGATCCGGCGCCTTGCCGGCGACGGCCATGAAGTCCTGATCACAACCAGCCCGAACGACCGCAAGGTCCCGGCGGAGCTGAGGGTCCTGGCCAACCGGCTGAAGGCCGAGTATCCGACCGTCAGCTTCGGAACGTCGGCGGAACGGACCGGGTTCTGGCAACCCTTGGCCGTCTGGCTGCGCACGACCCGCAATGCCCTTCGCTTTCGCCGGCCCGAATATGCATCGGCGCCCGCCCTCGCCGACCGGGCGATCAACCGACAGTCGTTCCTCGGACCGGTGACGCGCCGTCTGGTCGGCCTCGCCCCGTTTCGCAACCGTCGGATCAACGACGCCGCCAACTGGCTCCTCAAGGTCTGCGACCGCGCGATGCCGGCGGACCGCGCCATCGTGCGAGAACTCCGCGGGACCCAGCCCGATTGCCTGATCGTGTCGCCCCTGGTCGACCTCCTTTCCGACCAAGTCGATTGGGTAGATGCCGCCCGGGCAGCCCGCGTGCCGACCTGCCTTCTGGTCGCCAGCTGGGACAACCTGACCAACAAGGGTCTGATCCTGACCCCGCCTGATCGCGTGGTCGTCTGGAACGCGTTCCAGAAGGATGAAGCCGTCAGGATGCACGGGATCGGACCCGACACGGTCGTCATCACCGGGGCCCAGCTTTACGACGAGTGGTTCGCCCGCCGCCCCCGACGCGACTACGCTTCCTTTTGCGCGGGCTTCGGGTTCGACCCCGCCCGGCCGACCCTGCTCTATTGCGGATCCTCCCGCTTCATCTCCGGCGATGAGGGTGCGTTCGTCGAGCGCTGGATCGCCGCTGTGCGATCGGCGGAAGCCCCGGAACTCGCCGGCGCGAACCTCCTGATCCGCCCGCACCCGATGCATCAGGCGCCCTACGAGCGACTGGACTTCGGGACGGAGGACCGGATCGCCATTCATCCGAAGAAGGGGGGGATGCCGGTTCACGACGACGCCAAGGCGGATTACTTCGACGCCCTTTACCACGCCCGGGCGGTGGTCGGCATCAACACCTCCGCCTTGATCGAGGCCGCGATCCTCGGACGGCGCAGCTTCACGGTGGAGGAGCCGGCGTTCCGCGACACCCAGGAAGGCACGCTGCACTTCCGCTACCTGGTTGACGGCGGGCCGCTGGTGAAGCCGCCGGACCTTGCAAC
>CAYNIS010000342.1:0-4314 GCA_964397055.1 uncultured Rhodospirillaceae bacterium
GGGCGGCCGGCGGCGAGCGCGATCAAGGCCCCGCCGACCGCCATGTAGAGCGGCGTGCCGTAGCCCCTGGGATCGTCGAGCCATTGGCTCCTGCCCCGGCCCGGCAGGTCGACGGCCAGCACCAGGGCATCGCGGGCGAGGTCCGCGGCAACCCCGTCGAAGTCAGCGGCGCTGCGCGAGAGCCCGTGCATGCAGGCGACGACATGGCCTGCCGCCGGGTCGCCCCAGCGCCGGCAGGCGACCCGGACGAAGCCGTCCGGGCCGAGCACCGGGATGTCGATGTCGGTATAGGTCATTGGGCTCCCCCCGGTTGAGATCGCGACGGTTCGGGCCCGTCTTCATTGCGGCAGGACGGCACCTATCCCTGGAAGGAGACGTACATCTTGCGCGCCCGCTCGACCGTGCGCCAGGTGCCGGCCCATCCCTTGCGGACCAGGCAGCTTTCGCCGGGGCCGACGGTCAGGGTGGTCCCGTCTGCGCCGATCAGTTCGACCTTGCCCGAGAGGATCGTGAAGACCTCGTCATTGGGGTAGGACGCGACGGTGAACGACCCGGCGTCGCCCGCCCAGATGCCCGTGCGCACGTCCTCGGCCTTGGCGAACTCGGCCGACTGCCAGGTCTCCGTGGTGGGGGCGCCGTCCACCACGTACTTCTCCTTGACCGCAAGCGAGCGCTTGTGGGTTTCGGGTGTGTCCAGGATCATCATCGCCGTCATTGCCGTTCCTCCCCTTGATGCGCGGCCTCGGGCCGGCGCCTCGTCGTTTTCCCGTGGTATCCCTCAAAGGCGCCTGCCCAACCGGCATCCGGCCCCACGCGACAGTGCGCGGACATGGCCGGGTTCGGCAACATCGCAACTCCCGCGCGGTCGAGCCTCGAGCCCCTCATCCGGCCGAATAATCCGTCAGGCCGGCTTGATCGCGAGGCCCGGGCGCGCCAATGCTGGCGCCGATGGTCTCGCCCCGTCGATCACCGTCCAAGCAAGAAACCGACCCACGCCCGAGGATCAGGACACCAGCCGCCATGTCGACCCCCGCCCCGTCGAACCCGTATGAAGTCGGCCTCGACCGCAACGATGCCAACACCAACGTGCTGACCCCGCTGACCTTCCTGAAGCGCACGGCATCGGTGTTCCCGGACAAGATCGCCGTCGTCCATGGCGACGTGAAGCGCACCTATCGGGAGGTCGACCAGCGCGTCCGGCGGCTCGGCTCCGCCCTGGCGAAGCGCGGCATCGGCCTTGGCGACACGGTCGCGGTATTGGCCCCGAACATCCCGGAAGCGTTCGAAGCGCACTTCGGCGTGCCGGCGACCGGCGGGGTTCTGAACGCCCTCAATATCCGCCTCGATGCCGCGACCATCGCCTTCATCCTGGGCCATGGCGAGGCCAAGATCCTGATCACCGACAAGGATTTCTCCAAAACCATCAAGGAAGCGCTGACCCAGGTCAGCCACGACATCCTGGTGGTCGACATCGACGATCCGACCGCGTCCGGCGAGCGGGTCGGCTCGATGACCTATGAGGAACTCCTGGCCGAAGGCGACCCCGACTGGCAGTGGCAGGACCCCAAGGACGAATGGCAGGCGATCACGCTCAACTACACCTCCGGCACCACCGGCAATCCCAAGGGTGTCGTCTACCACCATCGGGGCGCGCACTTGAACGCGATCGGCAACTGTGTGACCTGGCCGCTGCCGCTGCATCCGACCTATCTGTGGACGCTGCCGATGTTCCACTGCAACGGCTGGTGCTTCCCCTGGTCGATCACCGCCATGGCCGGGACCCATGTCTGCCTGCGCACGCTGAACGCGGCCAACATCTACAACGCCATCGCCGACCATGGCGTGACCCATCTGTGCGGCGCCCCGATCGTCATGGGCATGATGGTGAACGCACCGGACGAGGAGAAGAAGACCTTCCCCCAGACGGTCAACATGATGACCGCGGGTGCCGCCCCGCCGGCCGCGATCCTGGCGAAGATGGCCGCGGCCGGGTTCAACGTCACCCATGTCTACGGCCTGACCGAAACCTACGGCCCGGTCACGGTGTGCGCCTGGCACGAGGAATGGAACGGCCTCGACGCCGACCGTCAGGCGACGCTGAAGGCGCGCCAGGGTGTCCCCTACGCCACGCTGGAGGGGCTGATGGTCGCCAACCCGTCGACGCTGGAGCCGGTGCGCCAGGACGGCGAGACAATGGGCGAGATCTTCATGCGCGGGAACACGGTCATGAAGGGCTATCTGAAGAATCCCAAGGCGACGGAGGAGGCTTTCGCTGGCGGCTGGTTCCATACCGGTGACCTCGGCGTGTGGCACGCCGACGGCTATATCGAGGTCAAGGACCGCTCCAAGGACATCATCATCTCCGGCGGCGAGAACATCTCGACGATCGAGGTCGAGGACGTGCTCTACAAGCATCCGGCGGTGCTGGAGGCGGCGGTCGTCGCCCGGCCGGACGAGAAGTGGGGCGAGACCCCTTGCGCCTTCGTCACGCTGAAGACCGGGGCGAGTGCGACGGAAGCGGAGATCATCGCCTATTGCCGGGAGAACCTGGCTCACTTCAAGGCGCCGAAAACGGTGGTCTTCACCGAGTTGCCGAAGACCTCCACCGGCAAGATCCAGAAATTCCAGCTGCGCGACCAGGCCCGGGCTCTCTAGCGCATTTCCCAGCGATGTAGACCCACATCGCGCTTCGGAACCCGCGCCAGACGAAGGGTCCTCTGGCCGAAGGCGCGGGTCAGGTGGCGAGACCAAGGGCGACGCGAAAGCCGAGCCCGTAGTCCTCCTCGCCGACATGGGCGGGCACCCGGCGGGCCGCGCGCAGGCTGTTCGGCCCGGCATCCCAGGAGCCGCCGCGCACGACACGGAAATCGTCGTCGGCACCCCGGCCATCGCGCGGTTCAGCGGTGCCGGGGTGACCGCGGTGATCGGCGTGCCAGACGTCGGCGCACCACTCCCAAACGTTTCCGGACATCTGGCAGAGCCCGAACCGGTTGGGGGGAAATGCGTCGGCAGCGACCGTGCCCCGTCGATACGCCCCGGCCGGCCCGTCCGCATACGTGTAGCGCCCGTCATAGTTTGCCCGGTCCGGGGTGACCGGCAGCGGAAACGGAAACGGCTCGACCCCCGTGCCGGCGGGATCGCCGCGCGCTGCCCACTCCCACTCGGCCTCGCTCGGCAGGCGATAGGGGCGGCCCAACCGTTCGGCGAGCCATCGGCAGAAGGCGACCGCCTCGTGCCAGGTGACACGGACCGCGGGATGCTCGTCGTCCTGGGGGAAGGGCAGATCTGCCCAGCGCGCCGCGGAGCTTTCGCCCCAGGCCGCCATGAACGCTCGGAACTGGCCGCGCGTGACCGCCGTCCGCCCCAGTGCCAGACGCGGTATGTGGATGCGCGTGCGCGGCAGCTCGCTCGCTTCCCGGTCAACTTCCTCAGCCGGAGCACCGATCCAGCCGCCCCCGGCAGGGGTTGCGGGGATCACCACCATTTCCGGGCACCAGGGCGCTTCCGACTCCCGGAAGACCGCGCCGTCGTCCAGTGCGTCGGCCGTCATCGCTTCCATCCTCGCCGCGATCGTGGGGGAGGCGTTACTCCGCTGGACTGGCACCAGGGGCGCCGCCGCCCCGTTCGGCTCCTGGTGACCATCAACGATACCGGCGCATGGCCAAGAAACATTGAAGCCTGGGCTGCATGCGTCCCGGGACATGCTACTTTGAGGGACCGCCGGCCCCGACCACCGCAGGATCGTCGCGGGGGTGCCCATCCTTCGCCGCCCATCCCTTGCCGCCCGACGCGGCAGTCTTCAAGAGGCGGATGCTTCGGGCGGTAATGCGCCCCGGTTTCGCCATCGCCCGCGCACTGCTACGGCTACCGGTGACCGAAAACGCAAGCCAGGGAGAAACGCCATGCAGGACACGAAGATGCGCCGGATCAGCCACCCGGATGTGAACGAGCCGCCCGCCGGCAGCTTCGTCAACGCGATCGCGGTCGGCGACACGCTCTATCTGTCCGGCCTCGTCGGGGCGGCACCGGAGGGGGAGGAGATCGGCGACGCCTACACCCAGTCGGTGCGCATCTTCGCCAAGATCGCCAAGCTGCTGGAGGCTGGGGGCTCGGGCCTTCAGGACATCGTGCGCTTCACCGTCTACCTGACCGACATCAAGGACCGGCCGGGCTTCGCCAAGGCCCGGGCCGAGGCGCTGGGCCAGCACATGGCGACCTCCACCCTGATCGAAATCTCCGCCCTGGTGCTGCCGGAGTACAAGGTCGAAGTGGAGGCGACGGCGGTGCGCGGCGCCGGCCCCCTGCCACCCCTCT
>CAYNIS010000343.1:0-4304 GCA_964397055.1 uncultured Rhodospirillaceae bacterium
CCGGCGGGCGTATCGGTTGACCGGAACGGTCAGGTTTTGGGCCGGCCGAATCGGGGTCCGCGGTGTCGCCCGATCGCCGTTCGCATTCACCGTTCCTTAAGCCAGCAGGGGTCATGATGGCGGCGTTGGATGAGCACGGTTGGGGGGACATCCCGTCCGGCCTGCTTGGTCCGGCACTTCCTCCCCCAGTTCTCACTTGAAGAGCCGCCTTGTGCGGCTCTTTTTTCTTTTGGATTTCAGGTGCTTGGCGTGATGCCCCAGCAGGCGGCAAGAAACCACACGGAAGCTGGGGCTTGTCAGAGGGGTTGTCCTGCGTAACCATTCCTTAAGGATTTGGTAACGACCGCGGGAGTGCCGCAGTGGACCTCGTCTTCCTGGACACCACCTACGACGACACCATGGCGCTCCTCGTGGAGGCGCGAAACTACGCCGCCTACCGTCAAGCCGACGAGGTGCAGTCGCTGGAGCCGGGAACACGCCTGCAGGCGAGTTACGAGAGCCTTCGGGTCACGGCGCGATTGACCGAGGTGATGGCTTGGGCATTGCTGCGCAAGGCGGTCGCCGCAGGCGAAATCACCCATGCGGAGTCGATCAACGACGACACCGCGATCACCCAGGTTGCCGTCTGCGCCGACCCTTCCGGATCGGAGAACCCGGAATTGCCCGGGGGCCTGCGCAGCCTGCTCGAGCGCTCGCACAGGCTCTACCAGCGCGTCGCGCGACTCGATCGGATGATGCGGGCCACGGCCTGATCAGCCGGCGGTGGACAAATGGCGCCCATAACAAAAGCCCCGCCGGTGCGATCCGGCGGAGCCCGCGTCAAGACACCGTATCTTGAGGATCAGGTCTTCAGGCCGAAATTGGCGAACTTCTTGTTGAAGCGCGCAAGCTGGCCGCCGGTGTCCAGGATCCTGGCGTGGCCGCCGGTCCAGGCCGGATGCGTCTTCGGATCGACGTCGAGGCGCAGGCTCTCCCCCGATTTGCCGTAGCAACTGCGGGTGGTGAAGGTCGAGCCGTCGGTCTGGATGACGGTGATCTCGTGGTAGTCCGGATGAATATCCTGTTTCATGGACCGACTTGGCTCCAGGCACGCGCGTTCAGCTGTTTCAAGAAGCAAAAGAGCATATATGGGCGCAGCGGCCAGGGCAAGGACACGACGCAGGGATCAGGCGCGCGCCTGGAGAAGCGGGGTCGCCATCATCGCGACCGACATGTCCCCGTCGATCGCCAGCTGACCGGCCATGAAGGCCGCCGTCCCGTCGAGTTCGCCCGCCGCGATCCGCTGGAAGACATCGACGGAAACCTTGATCGTGCAGTCGGCCGCCTTGTCGTCGTTGGAAATGACATTGGGCACCCGGGTGGCGTCGAGGTGGATGACGCCGTCGTCGCCGAAGTCGATCTTGAGCGACTTGCCAAGGCCGCAGTCGTCACCGATGCGCTCGCGCATGCCCTCGGTCATCTCCGCCACCAACTCGCTGCTCATGCTCGGCTCTCCTTCACACGCTCAAGGCCGCGAGCGCATAACACGAGCGGACAAGCGCGCGGCAAGGAAATCTCTCGTGATCCGGAGCCATGTCGTGCCGCGCTGTTGACGGATGGGTCGACACGCCGGATCTGATGATCAGGTGAAGCGTGCGCCCCCTGCCGATCGGATGCCGCCTTGTCGCTAACCCCGGAAATGAAAGAGGACCTGCCGCGGTCCCGCAACCTGCGTCCGCTGGTTCGGCTGCTGCCGTTCCTGGCCCCTTACTGGCTGCGCATCATCGGTGCCTTCATTGCCCTGATCGTGGCGGCATCGACCGTTCTCGGCATCGGGGCGGCGATCCGCTTCCTGATCGACGAAGGCATCAGCGGCGACTTCGGCACGGTCATCGACCAGGCGATGGCCGCGCTGATCGTTGTCATCCTGCTGCTCGCCTTTTCGACCTATGCCCGCTTCTTCCTGGTCTCCTGGATCGGCGAGCGGGTCGTCGCCGATCTCCGCCAGACGGTGTTCCAGCACCTGATCCGACTCGACCCCGGTTTCTTCGAGATCAACAAGACCGGGGAAATGATCTCCCGCCTGACGACCGACACGACCCTTCTGCAGACGGTCGTCGGCACCTCTGTCTCGATCGCGCTCAGGAACACCCTGATGGTTGCCGGCGGCGTCATCATGATGCTGGCGACCAGCGCCTGGCTGACCATGATGGCGATGCTGCTGGTGCCGGGAGTGGTGCTGCCGATCGTCCACTACGGGCGGCGCGTGCGGCGCCTGTCGCGTGCCAGCCAGGACCGGGTCGCCGACGTCTCCGGCTTCGTCGACGAAACGCTGCACGCGATCCGCACCGTCCAGGCGTTCGGGCACGAGGAACGCGCGACCGGCGATTTCGAGACCGCGGTCGAGGACGCCTTCAAGACCTCGATCCGGCGGATCGCGGCGCGGGCCGCCCTGTCGGCGGCGGTCATCGTGTTCGCCTTCGGGGCGGTCGGCGTGGTGCTCTGGGCGGGTGGTCGCCAGGTTGCCGACGGCAACATCTCCGCCGGCGAGCTCTCCTCCTTCATCTTCTTCGCCCTTATCGTCGCCGGCGCGATGGGGGCTTTGTCGGAGGTCATCGGCGACCTGCAGCGCGCCGCCGGGGCGACCGAGCGGCTGTTCGACCTGCTCGCCACGCGCAGCGCCATCGCTGTGCCGGCCGACCCGGTGCCCCTGCCGACACCGGCGCAGGGCCGGGTGATGCTGGATGCGGTTTCCTTCGCCTACCCCTCCCGGCCGGACCTGCCGGCGCTCGACGCGCTTTCCGTGACCATCGAGCCCGGCCAGACGGCGGCCCTGGTCGGGCCGTCAGGGGCGGGCAAGACCACGCTGTTCCAGCTCCTCCTGCGCTTCTACGACCCGACTGCCGGGGCGATCCGCCTCGACGGGGTCGACCTCCGCGATGCCGACCCGCGGGACGTGCGCGCGCGCATCGGCCTCGTCCCCCAGGAACCGGTGATCTTCGCGGCCTCGGCCCTCGACAACATCCGCTACGGCCGGCCGGACGCCACGGAGGAGGAGGTGAAGGCGGCGGCGGTCGCCGCCCACGCGGCGGAGTTCATCGACCAGTTGCCCGACCGCTACGGCACCTTTCTCGGCGAGCGTGGCGTGCGCCTGTCCGGCGGACAGCGCCAGCGCATCGCGATCGCCCGCGCGATCCTGCGCGACCCCACGGTCCTGCTGCTCGACGAGGCGACGAGTGCCCTCGATGCCGAGAGCGAGCGGGTCGTGCAGGCGGCACTCGACCAGCTGATGGACGGCCGGACCACCCTGGTGATCGCGCACCGGCTGGCCACCGTCCTCAACGCCGAGCGCATCCTGGTGATCGACCACGGCCATCTGGTGGCTGACGGCCGCCATCAGGAACTGGTCGCCGAAGGCGGCCTCTATGCCCGTCTCGCCGCGCTCCAGTTCGGGGTTGCGGAACCGCCGGCCCCGGCCGGCGCGCCCCTGGTCGCGGCTGGATCGGATTAGGCCGAGCGGCTATTGAGGGGCCCGGAATCGACCCCGAAAAAGACGAGCCCGTTCCCCATGAGAGGTCAATCATGAGTGCCGAGGCCCAGCCGCTAGCCGTTGCCGCCTTCGTGCCGCCCGATGGTTTCGAGGAGTACGAGCCGGTCAACGAGTTCGCCCGGCACAATGGCCCCCTCTACCAGAAGGAACTGCCGGAAAACGGGTTCGTGCGCGCCTTCCGCGTGCTCGAACGCCATACCAATTCCGGCGGCATCTGCCACGGCGGCATGTTGGTCAGCTTCGCCGACATGGTGCTCGGGCACATGTGCCGCCGGGTCCAGGGCCGGGCCGGTGCGACGGTGCAGTTGTCGACATCGTTCCTCGCCCCGGCACGCCTCGGCGACTGGGTGGAGGGCCGTGGAACGCTCCTGCGCCAGACCCGCTCGCTCCTCTTCCTGCGCGCGGAGGTCACCGTCGGTGATCGCCTGATCCTGACCGCGGACGGCGTCTTCCACGTCAACATGCCCAAGGCCTGAGCTTGTCCGCCGCTGGCATCGTTTCCCGCTTCGCCCCGTCGCCCACCGGCGATCTCCATCTCGGCCACGCGCTGTCGGCGCTGACCGCGTTCGAGGCGGCCGATGGCGGGCGCTTCATCCTGCGGATCGAGGACATCGACCAGGGTCGCTGCCGGCCAGAGTACGAGGCCGCGTTGTTGGAGGACCTCGCCTGGCTCGGCCTGACCTGGGAGGAGCCGGTGCGCCGCCAGTCCGAGCACATGGCCGACTACGCGGCCGCCCTCGATCGGCTGAAGGCGCTCGGCGTCGTCTATCCCTGC
>CAYNIS010000344.1:0-4282 GCA_964397055.1 uncultured Rhodospirillaceae bacterium
CATCCTGCGCCGTCGCGAGCCCGGAGTTGATCCGTTCCAGCACGCGCGGCGTCGGCGAGACGATCCGGCGCAACGGCCGACGACCGGGCGGCAGGCGCACCAACGCCAGGATGGCGTCGGCAATCTCCACCGGGTCCGGGCCAGGTTCATCCATCAAGCCGAAACGGGTCATCTCGATCTGGCTGGCATAGGCACGCGCCCGCTCGTCGTCCAGACGCGCCATCATCTCCTCGAAATAGCGCCGGCCATTGGCCAGAAACCTGGTCGGGTACTGGGTTGGCTGGACGATCGAGACATCGATCCCGAACGGCACCAACTCGTAGGCGAGCGCTTCGGACATCGCTTCGAGCGCGAACTTGCCGGCCGCGTACCAGCCCTGGGTCGGGAAGATGAGCCGGCCGAGGCCGGAGCTGACCTGCACGATGAGGCCCCGCCCCCGGCTCCGCATCGCCGGCAGGACGGCCCGGACCAGGCGATGGTAGCCGACGAGGTTGGTCTCCAGCTGGGCCCTGACATCGTTCTCGTCGTGCAGTTCAATGGGTCCGGCGAGAATGTAACCGGCGTTGTTCACGACCGTCCCGATGCCGCCGGCCTCTTCGCCCAGGGCCACAGCGCGTTCGACACTGCCGGTGTCGCGCATGTCGAGGTCGATGACGGTGAGGTCGATCCCCTCGCTTTCGGCAATGCCGGTCAGCGTACCGGCTGCTTCGGCATTGTCGGTACCGGTCGACCGCATGCCGGCCAGGGTGGGGATACCGGCGCGTGCCAGCGCAAGGGCGGTGAGGCGGCCGAAGCCGGAACTGGTCCCGGTGACGAGGGCGACGGGTGCAGCACCGTTGTCGGCCCTTGCGGTGCCGGAAACGGCCGCCGGCGCCAGCCCGGCCCCGGCATAAAGGCCGGCGTAGAGGAGGGTGTCGCGGCGCGAGATCGTCTTGTCATCGGTCATCGAAGCGCTCCTGAATCTAGTTGCCTAGGCAATTATCTGGGCCAACAGAGGCCCCGGGCAACCCCGCCGCGAGATCGCTCAACGGGCCTGGTCAAGCCCTGACAGGAGCCTCGACAACAGCCTAAGCAGTCGGCCGGCGTCGTCGCCGCCGAGGCTGTCGAGGGCCCGGCGGTTCACGTCGCGGGACAGGGCGACGAGGTCCGGCATCATGTCGCGGGCGCGGACCGTGAGGGTCAGGACGACGGAGCGCCCGTCGCGATCGCTCTGCCGGCGCTCGACCAGGCCCTTCTCTTCCATCCGGGCGATCAGCCGTGTCGCGGCCCCCCGGTCTATTCCCACCGTGGCCGCGACATCGGAGGGCGTGGCGCTGCCCTTGGCCGAAATCGCGAGCAGGGCGCCCCATTGCGCCAGGGTGATGTCATGGGGCGCGAGGCAGCGCTCGAAGCTCTGTGCCATGGCCTGGGCGCAGCGGTTCAGGAGATAGCCCAGGTTCTGATCGAGCGGGTACGGGTCCGTCATCGGTCTCCCATGGGGACGTTCGGCGCGCATCCGGTATGGCTCCGGCCGGCCACGAGGGGCTGACCCCATCACGCGGCGTGGCATAGGCTACCGCAAGGTCCGTGGCAGTGGGTATCGCGGACGACCTCAAGCGCAGCCTGGGGCAGGGGTGATCGAATGGTCCAGGCATCCGGGGCCGGCTGGCCGGTGTTCGTTCTCTCAAAACTCGCCTGGATGCTGCTGCGGCCCGGCTCCCTGATCCTGATCCTGATCTGCGTGGGCCTCGCCCTGTCGTTCCTCGACGGCCGGGCAGGGCGGATCGGCCGGGGCCTCGTGACCACCGCCGCCGCTGTCTTTGCCGCCGTCACCCTGCTGCCGGTCGGCACCTGGCTCCTGGCACCGCTGGAGACCAGGTTCCCGGTGCCGGCCAGCCCGGGCCGGGTCGACGGCATCGTCGTCCTCGGCGGGTCGTTCGCCGCCGGCCTGGACCGGCCGGGCGGCACGGTCCCGCTCAACGACGCGGCCGAACGGCTGACCGCTTTCGTTGAATTGGCGAGGCGGCATCCGGCTGCCCGTCTGGTCTTTACCGGCGGGATCGGTGCGATCGACCGGGACCGCCCGACGGAGGCCGCGCTGGCCCAGCGCTTCTTCCGCGAGATCGGGTTCGACGCACGCGGCGTCGAGTTCGATGCCGCCGCCCGCAACACGTTCGAGAACGCGGTCCAGGCCCTCGCCCTCGCACGCCCGGCACCCGGGGAGCGCTGGCTCGTCGTCACCTCCGCCTACCACATGCCGCGGTCGGTCGGATGCTTCCGTGCGGCCGGGTTTCCGGTCGTCGCCTGGCCCACTGATCATCGTCTGCCGGCCGAGGCCGGCGGCTGGCTGACCGACGACCTCGGCCTCGATCCGGTGCGGCGACTGGCGCGCCTAGAACTTGCCATGAGGGAGTGGGGCGGGCTCCTGGCGTACTGGCTGATGGGACGGACATCGGCCTTGTTTCCGTCACAGGATCCGGGCACCTGATCGTTGCCTTTTCGCGCCCCCGCCTGTCATCGGAAGGCCCTGTCATGTCCCGCTCCATCCTCCCCCGTCGCGCGGTCCTCGGGGCCGGCGCCGCCGCCCTTGCCGGACAGCCGTTCGCAGCCCTCGCCCAGGCCGCGGCCGGCGGTGACTTCAGCGCGTGGCTCCAGGCACTGCGTGCGGAAGCGGCTGCGGCTGGCGTCAGCGCCCGCACGCTTGACGTCGCCCTTGCCGGCATCAGCCCGATCGCCCGCATCATCGAGCTTGACCGCCGCCAGCCGGAGGGGCGCCTGACCTTCGCCCAGTACCGGACCAACGTCGTCAGCCAGCGCCGGATCCGCGATGGTCGCGCACGCCTCGCCCGGCATCGCGCGATCCTCGATCAGGTGGCGGAAGCCTATGACGTGCCGGCACGGGTGATCGTTGCCCTGTGGGGCATCGAGACCAGCTATGGTGGCTTCACCGGCGGCTTCGGCGTGATCGAGGCGCTGGCCACACTCGCCCATGACGGCCGGCGCAGCGCCTTCTTCCGCAAGGAACTGATCGCCGCCCTCCAGATCATCGACGAAGGCCATATCGCCGCCGGCGACATGAAGGGGTCGTGGGCGGGGGCGATGGGTCAGAGCCAGTTCATGCCGACGAGCTTCCAGCAATGGGCGGTAGACCATGACGGCGATGGCCGGCGCGATATCTGGAATACCTTGCCCGATGTCTTCGCTTCGGCCGCCAACTATCTGAAATTCCATGGATGGGATGGCGAGTTCATCTGGGGCAGGGCGGTGCGCCTGCCCCCCGGTATCGACGAGGCGCTGGCCGATCTGGACGTCCGCAAGCCGATCGGGGAGTGGCAGGCGATCGGTGTTCGCCGACCCGGCGGTGCGGATCTGCCGACCGCGGACATCCCGGCGTCGATCGTTGCACCGGACGGACTTAGCGGTCAGACCTTCATGGTCTATGATAACTTCCGAGTGATCATGGACTGGAATCGCTCGACTTACTTCGCCCTCAGCGTCGGTTTGTTGTCGGATGCCATTGGCGTCTGATTCGATACTGTGTATGGTCCGGCCAGCGTTGATCGTGACAGGGGGCGGCGATGGCGGGGTTTTCGCGGGCACCGGGGATTTCCGGTGCAGTTGGTATCGCACGGGGCGGGCTGATCGCCGCTGTCATGGTGCTGGGTGCCTGTGCGGAGGCTGAACTGGCGGCCCATCTGGCAAAGCAACTTCCGGAACCGGATCCAGTTACGCAGCCGGCCGGCCCGGGCAGCGCAAGCGCTCAGCAGACCGCCCAGCGGCCGAACTACAAGGTTGGCCGACCGTACACGATCAACGGCGTCACCTACCGACCGCGCGAGGACTGGAGCTATCGGGAAACCGGGATGGCGTCCTGGTACGGCCCGAAGTTCCATGGCCGCCAGACGGCGAATGGCGAGGTTTTCGACCGAAACCAGCTGACCGCGGCGCACCGTACCCTGCCGATGCCGAGCTATGTGCGGGTCGTCAACCTGGAGAACGGCCGGGCGCTGACCCTGCGGGTCAACGATCGCGGCCCGTTCATCGACGGGCGGATCATCGACGTCTCGGAGCGCGCGGCGGAGCTGCTCGGCTTCAAGACAGCCGGCATCGCCCGGGTACGGGTCGAAATCCTGACCGAGGAGAGCCAGCGCGTCGCAGCCGCGGCCGGCCGTCCGGTCCCGCGCCCGCAACCGGCCCCGGTTGCCGCGGCCAGCCTGCCGGAACCGGTTGCCGCGGCCAGCCTGCCGGAACCGGTTGCCGTAGCCAGCCTGCCGGCGCCGGCGGAACCGCACCCGGCATCGCT
>CAYNIS010000345.1:0-4255 GCA_964397055.1 uncultured Rhodospirillaceae bacterium
CTCACCGCGCTCGCCATCGGTTTCATCTTGGTTCAATTCGTCCACACGGCCTAGAGCGTTTTCCAGCCAGGCTGAACCAGTCTGGCGGTTCGGAAAACGCTCAAACTATTGAATTGACACGCAAATCGTCGTCGCGGACTGATTCAGCCCGCTCGGGATTTGCGCTAGTCGACAGCGGCACCTCCGCCGTTGCTTATCCGGAGCCGGCACCCTAGGGTTTAGGGGAACTCCCTGCCGTCAACCGGCCTCGAACTTCCGGGCGAAGAGCTTAAGCCCTTATCAAACAGGATCCCGCAGCCATGGAGAGTACGCCGATCCCCCCTACAAAGACCGAGCGCGGTACCGGGGCGCTCGTCTTCGCGATCCTGGTCGTCTGTGCCGCGATCGGGGAGGTGTCGACCTTCCTCTACAGCCCGGCAATGCCGACCGTCGGACGCCTGTTCGAGCAACCGCCGGCAACGGTCCAACTCACCCTCGTCTCCTTCGCGGTCATGTTCGCGACCGGCCAGCTGGTCTTCGGGCCGCTGTCGGACCGCACCGGCCGGCGCACCGCCCTTCTCGTCGGGGCGGCGCTCACCCTGGCCGGATCGGCGCTGGCGGCGGCGGCCGGCAGCCTCTGGGTGATCATGGCCGGCCGCGCCGCACAGGGCTTCGGGGCGGCCGCGGGATACGTCGTCTCCCGCGCGATCGTGCGTGACATCTACGGGGCGGAGGGGGCCCCGAAGGCAATGGCGATGCTGTTCGCGCTGATGGCGGCATCATTCCTGACCGCCTCCCTCATCGGCGGGGCGCTTCTCGACCTCGCCGGCTGG
This sequence comes from uncultured Rhodospirillaceae bacterium, assembly GCA_964397055.1. GTDB lineage: Bacteria > Pseudomonadota > Alphaproteobacteria > CAYNIS01 > CAYNIS01 > CAYNIS01. The sequence goes on from CAYNIS010000345.1 coordinate 813, forward strand.
CGCGCGGCTTTCATCCTGGTCACGGCAGCCGCGGCGATCTGGCTCGCGGCGACCTATCTCATCATGCCGGAAACCCGCATCGCCCAACCGCAAGCGGAGACACAGGCCGTCCACCGGGTCTATCTCGGCCTGTTCCGCCACGCGGGCTTCCTGGTCTTCATGACCACCCACGCGATCGCCTATGCCGGCCTCTACTGCTTCGTCGCCGGCGCCCCCTACTACCTGATCGAGGGCCAGGGCCTGGCCCCGGCGGAATACGGTGCCATCGCCGCGATCGCCATGTCGGGCTTCCTCGTCGGATCGACCTCGGCCCGCTCCGCGATCCCGATCCTGGGCATGAAGCGGGTGATCCTGGTCGCCCTTCTGGTCATGCTGGGGGCAGCCGCCGGGCTCTCCGGGCTCGGCCTCGTCGGCCTCTCCACGGCCCCGTTCATCGCCGGCATGGGGTTCGTCTACTGGTTCGGGGCCGGTTTCCTGGCCCCCAACACAGCCGCCGGGGTGATGATGTCCCACCCGAAGGCGGCCGGGGCAGCCGCCGCCGTCCTCGGCTTCGTCCAGATGTGTGCCGCCGCCGCCGTATCCTATGCCCAGGGGCTGATCTACGACGGCACGGTGTTCCCGATGGCCGGCATGCAGCTCGCCCTCGGGCTGCTGTCGTGGCTCATCTGGATCCGCTTCAACCGCCTGACCGGCTGATCAACGGCTTCCGGGCTGCCCAATGCGCGAAAAGGGCCGGCCTCGCGGGAGACCGGCCCCTTCATGGCGTGGCGGCTTGGAAACGACCGTCAGGCCGCGACGAGGCCGGCGGCGGTTTCCAGGTCCACCTTGCCCTCGGACAGGACAGCGTCGATCAGCGCGTCGTCGCGACGGCCGGCCGACAGCGGATCCTCCGCCTTCAGGCGGTGGTCGAGGACCATGCGCGCCAGGATCAGGCGGCGCGCATCCTCCCCCATGCGGCCGAGGCGCGTGCCCTCGGTCGCCATCAGGACAGCGCTGGTGACGTGGTAGAGCGCGTTCGACGCCTTGCGGGCCAGCGGCTCGTTGCCGGACGACGCCACCTCGTCGACGAAGCCGACGGCCCGTTCCAGGGTGTTGGCGAGCTCGCCCTTGAACTGGCCCGGCAAGCCGGCCGTGTCCTCCAGCCGGTCGCTCAGCGCCTCGCCCAGGGAGTGGTGCGCCTGGGACTTGGCGACCGCGCGGTTGACGACGTCGAGCGCGTTGATGTTCGACGTCCCCTCCCACAAGACGCCGAGATGGGCGTCGCGGACCAGGCGGGCATTCACCCAGTCCTCAATGTAGCCGTTGCCGCCGCGCACCTCCATCGACCCGGTCGCGACCGTGATGTTGTCGCGTGCGGAGCGGTACTTCAGCAGCGGGGTCAGGATGCGCACGATCCGGGCCGCGGCCTCGTCGCCCTCTTCCGCCCGGCCAAGCTGGTCGGCGGTGAACATCGACATCGACAGCACCTGCTCGGTCGGCACCATCAGTTTCATCAACTGGCGGCGCAACAGCGGCTTGTTGATGATGATCTCCCCGAACGCCTGGCGGTTGGAGGCCACCACCAGCGCCTCGTTCAGGCAGCGGCGCATCATGCCGGCCGCGCGCACCCCATGGGACAGGCGCGACATGTTCACCTGGTCCATCATCTGCTTCAGGCCCTGGTTGCGGCCCGGGCCGACCTCTCCCAGCGCATAGGCGACGGCCCCGTCGAAGATGATCTCGCCGGAGGCCATCGACTTCGACCCCAGCTTCGACTTCAGCCGCACGATCCGGTAGCTGTTGCGGGTCCCGTCGGGGAGGTGGCGGGGGAGTGCAAAAAAGGCCGAGGCCGGCGGTACCGCCGACCGCACCTTCAGGCCGTGCCAGCAGAAGGGCGACGTCGCCGTCGGCGCAGGAACAGAACCACTTCTCCCCGTAAAGGCGCCACTGGCCGTCCTCGAACCTGGCTTCGAGCTCGATGTTGCCGACGTCGGACCCGCCGGTCTTCTCCGTCATGAACTGAGCGCCCTTCAGGATATCGGTCATATCCTGGCTCAGCATCCGGTCGATCAGCTGCTGCTTCGTCTCCGCATCGCCGTAGCGCTCGATCAGCATGGCCGAGGTATCGGTCGCGGAGATCGGGCACATCAGCCCGAATTCGGACTGGGTGAAGATGTACTGGAAGCTGTACTTGACGATCGGCGGCACCTTGTCCGGCCAGCCGAGCACGCCGCCGCGGCGCGACATGGCGTGGATGCCGAATTCCGAATAGCCCAGGCGCTCCATCTCCCGATAGGCGGGGTGGAACTCGATCCAGTCCTCGTTCTTGCCGCGGGCGTTGCGGGCGTGCAGCACCGGCTGGTGGCGGTCGGACGCGCGGGCGAGATCGTCGAGTTCCTCCCCGGCGATCTTGCCGAGGCGCCTGTAGTGCGGCTCGAAATGGGCGCGGATGGCGTCGTCCATGTAGAGCTTGTGCAGGCCCTGGATCGACCGGTCGATCTCGTAGAAGTTGAGCCCGTGGCAGTCCGGGGCGATCCAGTCTTCCAGGGTTTCCGGCTTGGTCGGCTCACGCACCTCAGCAACACTCATGACGTCCCCTCCTGTCTCGTTGCGCGCGGGGTCTTCCGGCACGCCTGTTTTGCAGGGCGGAGGGTGCCGGTCGGCCATCCCCCTTTCAAACGAATTCTCGGCCTGCTTTGATTGAGGGAAGCTCAATCAAGGAAGCCGTCAGATGCCGATTTACCCGAGCTTGCAGGCGCTGCGCGCGTTCGAGGCCGCGGCCCGTCGCTCAAGCATCCAGCTGGCCGCGGACGAGCTTCACGTGACGCCCGGTGCGGTCAGCCGCCAGATCCAGGCGCTGGAGGCGCTGACGCAGACCCCCCTCTTCCACCGGGAACACCGGCGCATCGACCTGACCCGCGCCGGGGCGGCCTACCTCTCCGACATCCGCGGGCCTTTGGCAGCGATCGCGGAGGCGACGGAGCGCCTCAGCCGGTCGGCGGAGCCGAACACGGTGTCGCTCGCCGCCTTCCCCACCTTCGCGATCCGCTGGTTCATTCCGCGCTGGGGCGCGTTCTACGACAAGCATCCGGGGATCGACGTGCGCCTGACCACGACCCTCGCCCCGGTCGACTTCCAGCGCGGCGACCAGGACATGGCGATCCAGGTGCTGGCGCCGGGGGAGGTTCCGGCGGGCCTGACCGCGCACGAACTGATGGTGGTCGACACCCTGCCGGTCGCGGCCCCCCAGGTGGCGGCCCGCCTGACCGGCCCGCGGGATCTGGCGCACGCCACGCTTCTGCACGGCGACCCGCGACCGACCGACTGGGCCCGCTGGCTGGCCGCCGCCGGCATCGACGACATCGACGCCACCAGGGGCCTCACCTTCGAAAGCCTCAACCTCGCCTACCAGGCGGCGATCGAGGGGCTGGGGGTCGCCATCGGGATCGAGGCGCTGGTGCGCG
>CAYNIS010000346.1:0-4251 GCA_964397055.1 uncultured Rhodospirillaceae bacterium
CGCGATCCGTCTCAACCACTATCCCGCGCAGACCACGCCGCCGGCGCCGGGCCAGCTGCGCGCCGGCGAGCATACCGACTGGGGCACGCTGACCATCCTGTTGGCCGATGATGCGGCGGGCGGGCTGGAGGTGCGGCTGCGTGACGGCACCTGGGTCCCGGTCGAACCCGAACCGGGCACCTTCATCGTCAACATCGGCGACCTGATGCAGCGCTGGACCAACGACCGCTGGGTCTCGAACGTGCATCGCGTGATCAATCCGCCGCCGGAAGAGGCGATGAAGCGACGGCTGTCGGTCGGTTTCTTCCACCACCCCAACTACGATGCAGAGATCGCGGCCTTGCCCGGCTGCACCGGGCCCCACAACCCGCCGCGCTACCCGTCGATCGCCGCCGGTCCCTACCGCGACCTCAAATACCGTCAGGCGGCGGTTGCCGCGTGATCCGATCGAGAATGGCAACCAGGTCGTCGGGCCGGGACATCTGCGGGGCATGATCGGCGTCGAGAGAGACGACCGGGCAGGGCACAAGTGCCTGCATCGCCCGCTGCAGGGCGACATCAATGGTGCGGTCGCGCCGGCATTCGACATAGGTCCGCGGGACCCGGCCGAAACCGGCCGGGCTGAGGGCGAGCCGGGCGGAACGGGGCGCGTCCGGTTGTGCCACCAGCCGCGCGACCGCGCGCGAGCGCGCCGGCGCATCGAGGTCGGTGAACAAGAGCTCCGCGGCCGCCGCGCTGTCGAGCACGCTGGTCCCGGCCTTCGGGCCCGGCCGCAGGTGACGGCCGGTGCCGCCGCCCGGCGGCGGGTGTGCTCCGTAGAAGTCGATGATCGACCATCCCGACGGCAGCATGAATGCCGCCACGAACACCAGATGTGCGATGCGCCCGGGCAGACGTTCGGCGACCCCGGCAATGGTCCGGCCGCCACCGGAATGGCCGACGAGCACGACCGGTTCCGCCGCCGCTTCGACGATCGCCGCGACGTGGTCGACGTAGTCCGCAAGCGTTATGTCACCGGGCGGCTTCCGCCCGGCGACGATCCAGGTTTCGGTCCCCGGCAGGTCGACCGCAACCGCGCGATGCCCGCGTGCCGCAAGCGCCGGCAGCATCGGCTGCCAGACCCAGCCGGCCTGCCACATGCCGTGGACCAGGATCACCGTCGCCATAACCGCCCCTTCCTTCGGTGCCTGGGCCGTCTCAGCCGGCCGCTCGCTCTGCTGGACGGCCTGCAAGGCAGGGGCCATCCCGCCCATTCGGAACGCGTGCCATGACCGTCGATCCCGCCGTTGATCCCGCCCTTGTCAAAGTTCCGACCCTGGAGGCCGTCGCCGGCGCATACGCCCGGGGAGTCGATCCCAGGGCGCTGCTGGAGGCGGTTCTGGACCGCATCGAGAAGGCGGATCCGGCGATCTGGATATCCCAGGTGCCGGCGGACCAGGTGGTGGCTCGGGCGGCCGGCCTCGCAGCACTCGACGCCGACGCTCGGTCAAGGCTGCCGCTCTTCGGCGTGCCCTTCGCGATCAAGGACAACATAGACGCATCCGGCATGGAGACCACGGCGGCGTGCCCGGCCTTCGCCTACCCGGCGGCGGCCTCCGCCCCCGTCGTGGAGCGGCTGGTCGACGCCGGCGCGGTGCTGGTCGGCAAGACCAACATGGACCAGTTCGCGACCGGCCTCGTCGGTGTGCGCTCCCCCTACGGCGTGCCCGACAACCCGATCGACAAGCGCTTGGTCCCGGGCGGATCGAGTTCCGGCAGTGCGGTCGCCGTCGCCCGCGGCCTGGTCAGTTTCGCCCTCGGCACCGACACCGCCGGCTCGGGACGGGTGCCCGCGGCACTCAACAACATCGTCGGCCTGAAGCCCACCCGCGGCTGGCTGTCGGCGCGCGGTGTGGTGCCGGCATGCCAGACCCTGGACTGCGTTTCGGTGTTCGCGCTCACCGTCGGCGACGCCTGGAGGGCAGCGGAAGTCGCCGCCGGCTTCGATCCCGCCTATGCTTGGTCGCGGCCGCTGCCCATGACCCCGCCCGACCTGCCGGAAACCGGCTTTCGCTTCGGCATCCCGGCCGGCGACGACCTCACCTTCGACGGCGACGCCGAGGGACCGGCGGACTTCCAGGCGGCGGTGGCCCGACTTGAAGCGCTCGGCGGCACGGCCGTTGCGTTCGACTTCGCGCCGTTTCGCGAATGCGCCCAGCTCCTCTACAACGACGCGTTCGTCGCCGAGCGTCTGCAGGCCACCGGCCGGGTGACCGCCGACCAGCCGGACGAGGCCCTGGATGTCATCCGCCAGATCATCGGCGGGGCCGCTCGCTACAGCGGGGTCGAGACCTTCGACGCGATCTATCGGCTGCAAGGGCTCCGGCGCCGGGCCGAGGCGGTATGGCAAGACGTCGACGTCATGCTGCTGCCGACCATGCCGCGCGCGGTCACCCGGGCGGAGGTCGCGGTCGACCCGATCGGCCCGAACGCCCGCAACGGCACCTATACCAACTTCGTCAACTTCATGGACCTGGCAGCACTTTCCCTGCCGTCGGCCCTGGACGGCGCCCGACCGTTCGGCGTCACGCTGGTCGGCCCGGCCTTCAGCGATCGGGCCCTCGCCCGGCTCGGCCAACGCTTCCACGCCGCCAGCGGCCTGACGCTCGGCGCCACCCATGCCGGTTCGGCCGAGGGCGAGGCGGCGGTACCGGCGGGACCGCCGACCACCCTCGACCTCCTGGTGATCGGCGCGCACATGGCCGGTCTGCCGCTCAACCATCAGCTGACCGACCTCGGCGGCAGCCTGGTGGCGGCGGTCGAAACCGCCCCCGGCTATCGGCTTTACGATCTCGGCGGCGCGCCGGCCCGCCCCGGGATGGTCCGGGTCGAAGAGGGGGGCGCGGCGATCAAGGGCGAGATCTGGCGCCTGCCGATCGAAGGGGTGGGGCGCTTTCTCGCCGGCATCCCCGCACCGCTTGGCATCGGCACGGTGACCCTTGCCGACGGGACGCCCGTCAAGGGGTTCCTGTGCGAGGGGCATGCGCTCGGCACCGCGACCGATATCACGCCCCACGGCGGCTGGCGCGCCTGGATGGCCACAGGGAGCTAGTCCGCGAGCACGCCCGGATAGCGCTCGACCCAGGCCAGGAGATCGGTGAGCCCTCCATCGAGGTCGACCACCGGCCGCCAGTCCGTCGCAGCGAGCACGCGGGCAATGTCAAGGGTCTTGCGCGCCGGCCCGCCGAGCGCTTCGACGCCGTCACCGGGTTGCCAGCGGATTTGCGGCTGGCGGCTGGCCAGGGCGCGCATCCAGTCGCCGAGCGTCCAGGCGGTGCCGCCGGAAAGGTTGAACAGCCGGTGGTCGAGGCGGTCGGCGAACAGCAGCGCATCGAGCCCGGCCGCCGCATCGGTGGGGTAGAGCCAGTCGATCGCCGAGCCGTCCCGGACGGTGACGGGTTCGCCGCGCAAGGCCCGTGACAGCGCCCTGACCGGCGGGCTGATGGTGTCGCGCAAGCCGGTCTGCCATTCCCACCGGCCGTAGAGGGCGCCCAGGCGGACGGCAACGACGTCGAGCCCGCGCAGTTCGGCCAGCCGCAAGGCACTGCGTTCGGCGGCGAGCTTGGAGATGCCGTAGAGCCCGACCGGATCGGGCACGGCGACATCCTCGACCAGCGTCTGGTGACGGTCGGAGGCGTGGCCGTAGACCGCCGACGAGCTCATGACGATCGCGCGCCCGACGCCGGTCGACCAGGCCGCGCGCAGGGCCGATACCGTGCCCAGGATGTTGACGCGCAGGATCTCGTCGGGCTTCGCACGCTCCCGGTCCAGCCCCGCGGTGATCGCCGCGCCATGGATCAGGTGGCTGACCGCGTGGCGCCGGAACACCGTCTCGACTGCCGCCTCGTCGGTCACATCGACGATCTCGACGGCAACCTCGCCCGCTTTCAGCAGCGCCTCTGCCGCTTGCGGCGGCGGCCGGTCGGCGATCAGGACCACGCGCCGGCCCCGGGCGATCTGGTCCTCGGCGACGTTCAGGCCGAGAAAACCGGTTCCTCCGGTCATTGCGACAACGGGGCTCATCCACGATCCTCCGACAACAGGCATCCTTGGCGACGTTATTGCATCGTTTGAGCGTCATGCCAGCGGGGGCGAAAAGATGTCGACCTATCAGCCGGATCGCGGGCTCGACGCCCTGACCGAACGGGTCGGGCGCGAGCTCGACATGATCACCAACTTCCCCGGTCTCGACTGGGTGCCGCCGACCACGGG
>CAYNIS010000347.1:0-4240 GCA_964397055.1 uncultured Rhodospirillaceae bacterium
GGCACTCAGGGCCGAGGACCAGTCGCCGGTGACGCAGGTCGGCCTGCAGCCATCCAGACGTCGGGCCAGGGTTGCCCGCTTCAACGGCCCGCTCGCCGGTCATAGTGCCGCCAGCCGGATCCTGTTCGGGGCCAGCCGCCGCGCCCGTCTGGTCGATGCCGCCCCCGGCATCGTGTTCGAGATGGCCGCCACCGACGGCGCCTGGCAACCGGCCGACGGCAGGGCCCTGTTCGAGCGGGAAGAGGCCTACCGCACGCTTTGGGACCAACAGCCCGGTGCCCTCTGGCAGCTTGCGACATCTGCCCGGATCGAACCGGTGCATGCGTTTGCCGCACGGGCGTTGCGCGACCATGCCCCGTTCGTTGCCAAGCAGCCGGCCGAAGACCTGGCGGAGCTTATCCGCTCCCCCTTCGTGCCGACCGCCACCCTTGCGACGGAGGAGGCCGTCCGCCGGATCGCCGCCCGCGAGCTGTCCGGCGTCATTCTGATCGCGGCGGCGGACAGCATCCTGGCCGAAGCGCGCGCCCTGGTTCGCGACGCTCTCGCCAAGGGCCTCGTCCCCCGCGACGACACGGCGGACGTCTGGGCTGCCGCGATTGCCAGCCCGCATGATGATCTTGCGACCTGGACCCGCGAGGGGCTGATCGAAGCGCGGCTCGACACGGTCCTCAAGAACCGCCTGGTGGATGTCCTGCTCTCCAGGCTGGAAGCGGCGTCGGACCGGATCGCACCCGCCGCGGTCGAACGGGCCGGCTGGCATCTTGCCTTCAGCCTCGCCGAGGCAGTCAGCGAGCAAAAGGCGGAGCGCCTCGTCGCGCTCACCGTCCATCCGGTCGCCGCGATCAGGGCGGTTGCGACCAGCTGCCTTGCCGAACATCCCGATGGCGCGCGGGAAGCGGACGAGGCGCTGATGCAGCGCCTGCTCCACGACGCCGACAGCGCCGTGCGCGCGGCGGCCGTTCGCCTCCTCGGCCGGCTTTCGGACGAAGACCTCCTGGCACGCGGGCGCCTCCTCGGCGGGCTCCTGGCCAGCACCGACGAGCCGGTGCGCGATCATGCGGCGAGGCTGATCGCTCGCCTGATCGCCGGACAGGGACGGTTCGCCCAGGCGGTCTTCGCCGGTGCCGTCGGCATCCTCTCCCAACCGGAGGAGATCGAGGGCAGCCATGCCCGGATCGTCGACCTCCTGGACGTCACCGTGCTCGGCCACCTCCCGGCGTTCGACCTCGACCAGGTCTGGCGGCTGGCGACAGGCGACGGCGCCGGGGGACAGCTGCTCGCCGCCCGGCTGCTGCGCCAACTGGACGCCGGCGACTTCCCGATCCCTGAGCTTGTCGTGCTGACCCGGGTCGAAACCGCGGACATTCGGGCCTGGGCGCTTGCCGCCATCGCGGCGGACCCGGCCCGGCTCGCGGCGGACATCGACGCCGTCCTCGGGATCGTCGAGACCGACTGGGAGGACACGCGCGAGGACGCGTTCAGTCTTCTGGAGGCGCATGTCCCGGATGACGCCTGGACCGCGGATCGCATCCTGGCCCTGACCGACAGCGCAAGAACGGCGGTCCAGGGGTTCGGTCGCCGCATCCTGACCGAGCACTTCGACGAGCGCCTTGGGCCGGACTACCTGGTGCGCCTGGCGGAGCACCCGGACCCCGGCTTCGCGCTTCTGGTGACACAGCTGCTCGACGGCCGTGCCGGCGGTGCGCCCGATCGCCTCCTCCGGTTGGAACCGGCGCTGAAGACGCTGCTGGCACGGGTCAACCTGGGTCGTCCGGCCAAGGACCGGGTGATCGCCTTCCTGGAGGACGAGCTCCCGACAAGTCGGGAGGCCGCGGCGGTGGCCGCACGTGTCTTCGCGTTCCTGTCCGCGAGCCCGCTGGTGACCGATCGCGCCGACGGGATCCGAGGCCTCGCAGCTGTCGCCCGGCACTGGCCCGACCTCGCCGGGCCGCTCAAGCCGAAGACCAGGGAACGGCGCCGGACGGACGCCCCAACGCTGGCGGCGGGAGCCTGATGCAGGTCGCCTATCGATATGCCGGCCGCTCAGGGGTCGCCGACAGCCCATCCGGCACCACCCTCGCCTTCGCCCCGGACACATTGCGCCCGGCCACCTTCTTCAACGGGGAGGTGGGCGACCCGGTGCCGTTCCGCGAGGGGATTTCCGCCCTCCACGCCGTTGTCACCACCGACAACCGCCCGCAGCCGAAGGACCGCACCGCCTATTTCCGCTGGTTGAAGGACCAGGAGGAACGCCTGATGGCGGAGGCACTGGGCGAGTTGCCGGCGCTGAAGGAGCGGATAACCGACCTGCGCGGGCGGCTCGACCAGGTACGGCGCGACAAGGCCGCCGCTCTTCGGCCCTACTACGAGGCGCAGGAGCGCTACTTCCGGTACCTCTACCGGATCAACTTCCTGTGGTGGGTGATCCTCGACCCGGTGGTCACGGTCCACCCGGACGAGGTCTTCTTCGAGGCCTTCTCCCGCGACGAGTCCGTCTACGGCCGGCTGGCCTGCGACCTCGGCCAGTTCCGGGAACTGGGAGAGATGCAGCCCGGGACCACCAATGTTGACTACTCGGCCGGGCTCTACGACGCCTTCCAGAAGATGCGCTCCTACAAGGCGACCCGGCTCAACCTTGCGCCGGAGGGGCTGGCCGTCCGCACCACCGGTGAAGCGGAGCACGTCGAGGAGAAGATCGACCTGCCGGACAGCTGGGTCCGCGGGTTCCTGCAGGTCTCCTCCGCGATGACCCTGCCGACGCTGCAATTCTCCCTCGAGCCGATGGAGATGCAGGCGCTGTTGACCCATCTCGCCCGCCGGCGGGAGCAATTCGGGCCGCGCTCGATCCGCTTCCGGCTCGTCCCAGGGCGGCCGGTCGAGGCGCTGATCGAGCCCTGGAACACGCACATCACCTTCGCCCGGTCGATCTACGCCGGCCCCGGCCCCCAGGAGGTCCGGCTGTGGGGCCGGCGCCGGCTGGCAACGCTCGCCCGGCTGATCCCGGTGGCACGTCGCTTTCATGTCCATCTTCTCGGCACCGGCCTGCCGAGCTTCTTCATCGCCGACATGGGGCCGCTTACCTTCACCCTCGGGCTGTCCGGCTGGACCGCGAACGACTGGTCGCGGGCAGGGCAGTTCGATCTGATGGCACCACGCGGCGATGTCGACGAGATCACCCGGGCCCGGGTGTTCGCCGCCTTGTCGGAGAGCTGGGTCGAAACGCCGGTGGCGCTGGCGGCCCGTCTCGGCCTCGAACGGGGAACGGTCCTGTCGGCGCTCGGCGCCTGGGTCCAGGCCGGCCGGGCCATGGCCGACCTGTCGAAGGGGGTCTATCGGCGGCGTGAGCTGACGCGCGAACCGCTGCCGGCCGAGCGCCTGCGCTTCGCGAGCGAGCGAGAGGCGATGGCGGACCGCTTCATCGCGGCCGGCCTCGTAAGCCTGGACGAAGCCGTCGAAACGCCGCAGGGAGCCCGGCTCACCGGACGCGTGCTGGACAACGCGCGCAGCGACCGGCCGAGCCTGTTGATCGACCAGGACCAGCGCTTGGTGTCGGCCAGCTGCACCTGCAACCACTACATCCGCAACCGCCTCTATCAGGGACCGTGCGAACACATGCTCGCGGTGCGCCGGGCGTTCGCCGAGCGAACCACGTCCCTGGCGGGAGGTGAGACATGAACGGCTGGCAACGGCGTCCCAATGGCGGCATGATCGCAAAGGAGACGTGGGCGGATCCGGGCTTGCATCAGGGGCGGCGTTTCGCCGTCCAAGCCATCTGCTCCCCCATGCACCACTGGTCCGGTCTCCACCTGGCCGATGCACCATGGTGTCACGCTCGCGGTACGGGTTCGGTGAACCCGGCCGTGACACCATGGTGCATCGGCCTCGAGTTGACCGCCCCAGTCCCGAGCCGTTGACGAAGACACCGGCCACCCGCCCACGTCCCGCTCCCTTCCGCGCGACCCGACCGATGGCAGGTGGCCGATGACCGCGCGCGAGGGCGGAAACTCGGCACAGCCGGACGATCGCGCCGAGTTGATGCGCCGCATCCACGAGCGCTCGAAGGACGAGGTCATCCTGGACGAGATGATCCGCCTCGGCTTCTGGCCGCGGGAGGTCGAACGCCCCACCCTCGCCGAGGAGGTGAGCCGCGAGGAGGCCGCGATCGCCAAGGAACTGCGCGATCTGGTCACCCGCGAACGACGCATGCAGAACCCGGATCAGCTGGTCCAGGACATGCACG
>CAYNIS010000348.1:0-4229 GCA_964397055.1 uncultured Rhodospirillaceae bacterium
ATGCGGACAACTGCATCATCATCTGCTCGATCGAGAACGTGGACCCGATGGGGGTGCATACCGGCGACAGCATCACCGTGGCCCCGGCGCTGACGCTGACCGACAAGGAATACCAGCTGATGCGCAACGCCTCGATCCAGGTGTTGCGGGAAATCGGCGTGGATACCGGCGGGTCGAACGTGCAGTTCGCGATCAACCCGGCGAACGGCCGGATGGTCGTGATCGAGATGAACCCGCGCGTGTCGCGCTCCTCCGCCCTCGCGTCGAAGGCGACCGGCTTTCCGATCGCCAAGGTCGCAGCCCGGCTCGCGGTCGGCTACACGCTCGATGAGCTCAAGAACGACATCACCGAGATCACCCCGGCGTCGTTCGAGCCGACCATCGACTATGTCGTCACCAAGATCCCCCGCTTCGCGTTCGAGAAGTTCCCGGGTGCGGACCCGGTGCTGACCACGTCGATGAAGTCGGTCGGCGAGGCGATGGCGATCGGCACCACCTTCGAGGAGTCGCTGCAGAAGGCGCTGCGGTCCCTGGAAACCGGCCTCGACGGCCTGGATGAGGTACGCATCGGCACGACCGAGCGTCTCGCCCCCGGCTCGATCATCGGGGCAGGCCAGCCGGACGAGATCAAGGCGGCCCTGGTGCGCCCGACCGCCGAACGCATCCTCCAGATCGCCCAGGCCTTCCGCGAGGGCTTCACGGTCGCCGACGTCCATCAGGCGACGCGCATCGACACCTGGTTCCTGGAACGCATCCACGCCATCGTCGAGACCGAAGCGGAGGTCCGCGCGCATGGCCTGCCGCACGATCGTCCCGGCCTGATGCGGCTGAAGCAGATGGGCTTTTCCGACGAACGGCTGGCCAGGCTCACCGGCCTCGCCGCGTCGATCGTCGCCTCCCGCCGCCGCGACCTCGGCGTTTTGCCGGTCTATCGCCGGATCGACACCTGTGCCGCCGAGTTCCCGTCGAACACGCCCTATCTCTACTCCACCTACGCGCCGTCGGCGCTCGACGGGGCCGGCCTGCCGTCGGCGGACGAGGCCGACCCCAGCGACCGCGAGAAGGTCATCATCCTGGGCGGCGGTCCCAACCGGATCGGCCAGGGCATCGAGTTCGACTATTGCTGCGTCCATGCGGTCTTCGCGCTCGCCGAGGCCGGGTTCGAGACGATCATGGTCAACTGCAATCCGGAGACGGTCTCGACCGACTACGATACCTCCGACCGGCTCTATTTCGAGCCGCTGGCGGCGGAGGACGTGATCGAGATCGCCCGGCGCGAGCAGACTCGCGGCCACCTCAAAGGGGTCATCGTCCAGTTCGGCGGTCAGACCCCGCTCAAGGTCGCCCACGAGTTGGAAGCGGCGGGCATCCCGATCCTCGGCACCCAGCCCGATGCCATCGACCTCGCCGAGGACCGCGAGCGCTTCCAGAAGCTGCTCCAGGGCCTGAGCCTCAGCCAGCCGCCGAACGGCATCGCCCGTTCCCTGGAAGAGGCGGAGGACATCGCCGGCGCCATCGGCTACCCGCTGGTGATACGGCCGTCCTATGTCCTGGGCGGGCGCGCGATGGAGATCGTCCACGACCTGGCCGGCCTGCGCCGCTACATCGACACCGCCGTCGCCGTTTCCGGCGCCAACCCGGTCCTGATCGACGGCTACCTTCAGGACGCGATCGAGGTCGATGTCGACGCCGTGTCCGACGGCGAGGAGGTCTTCGTCGCCGGCATCATGGAACATATCGAGGAGGCGGGCGTGCATTCCGGCGACAGCGCCTGCGCGCTCCCGCCCTACTCGCTGCCGCCGGCGATCGTCGACGAGTTGGCCGACCAGACCGCGGCCCTCGCGAAGGCGCTCGACGTGGTCGGGCTGATGAACGTCCAGTTCGCGGTCAAGGGCAGCGACATCTACACGCTGGAGGTCAACCCGCGCGCCTCCCGCACGGTGCCCTTCGTCGCCAAGGCGACCGGCGTTGCGATCGCCAAGATCGCGGCCCGGGTGATGGCCGGCGAGCGCCTTTCGGCGTTTCGCGAACGCGGGCATCTCGGCGGGGCGAAGCTGCCCCATGTCGCGGTCAAGGAAGCGGTGTTCCCGTTCGCCCGCTTTGCCGGCGTCGACATCATCCTGGGGCCGGAGATGCGCTCGACCGGAGAGGTCATGGGCATCGACCGGGCGTTCGGGCTGGCCTTCGCGAAGTCGCAACTCGGGGCCGGCGTTTCCCTGCCGACCGAGGGGTGCGCCTTCATCTCGGTCAAGGACAGCGACAAGGCGCGCCTGGTGCCGGTGGCACGCCGGCTGATCGACATGGGGTTCGAGGTCCTGGCGACCGTCGGCACGGCCGACCATTTCGAGCAGCACGGCCTGACCGTGACCCGGGTCAACAAGGTGCTGGAGGGCCCGCCGCATGTTGTCGATGCGATGATCGACGGGCGTGTCGATCTGATCATCAACACCACCGCCGGCGCGCAGGCCCTTGCCGACAGCTTCAGCTTGCGCCGGCAGGCCCTCACCAATAGCATCCCTTACTACACGACCGTTGCCGGGGCTCGGGCGGCCGTCGAGGGGATCGAAGCCAGACGCCGCGGCTCTCTTGAAGTGCTGCCGCTGCAGACCTACCTCAGCGCATCGTATTAGACCCGGCCACTACTCGGCTCGGTCGCGGGTGAAGGCGGTTCGGCTTATGGCGGCGCATGCCGGCATCGGGTCGATCGCCATTTGGCAATCGCCATTCCGGGATATCGTGGCCGGGGCCCCGTGGGGCCGGGCCGCAGTCTTCGGGATGGCCCCTGATTCATGAGGATCGCCCCCGTCGATGCGGGGGCGTTGCCGGTATTGGGCAGGTATTGGAAAAGTGAAGGATGAATGATGGATAAGGTTCCGATGACCATGGCCGGGCACGAGCGCCTTCAGGTGACGCTCAAGAGCCTGAAGTCGGTCGACCGGCCCGCGATCATCAAGGCGATTGCCGAGGCGCGCGAGCACGGCGACCTCTCGGAGAATGCCGAGTACCATGCCGCGCGCGAGCGCCAGAGCTTCATCGAAGGCCAGATAGCGGAACTGGAAGACCGCCTCGCCCGCGCTGAAGTGATCGACGTTTCAAAGCTGTCCGGTGACCAGATCAAGTTCGGCGCGACCATCGGCCTGGTCGATGAGGACACCGACGAGGAGCACACCTACCAGATCGTCGGCCAGCACGAGGCCGATATCGACGAGGGGCGCCTGTCGATCACCTCCCCGCTCGCCCGTGCGCTGATCGGCAAGCAGGTCGGCGACAGTGTCGAGGTTCCGACCCCGTCGGGCTCCAAGGCCTATGAGGTGACGAAGGTCAGCTACCTCTGACCGGCGGGCGCGGCGGACGACCCCACGCGCCCGGCATGTCACGCGGTGTCGACAGGGCTCTCGGGCTGCGGCTCCTCGAACGCGTCCTCGGGCCCGACGACCGAGCGATCGCCGTCGGGGTCGATCGGAACCCCCGGTGCGGTCTTGGACACCCGAATCGACAGGGCCGACTTCACATGGCTGACATTCGGGGCGGCGGTCAGTTGTGTCGTCAGGAAACGCTGATAGGCGTCCCAGTTCTCCGCGACGACCTTCAGAAGAAAGTCGGTCTCGCCGGCCAGCATGTGGCACTCCCGCACCAGCGGCCAGCGTGCGACCTGGGCTTCGAACTGCTTCAGGTCGGCCTCCGCCTGGCTCGCCAGGCCGACCTGCGCGAACACCGTCACCCCGTAGCCGAGCGCGCCGGGGTCGACATCCGCATGGTAGCCGCGAATGAGCCCGGCCTCCTCCAGCGCTCGGACGCGGCGCAGGCAGGGCGGGGCCGAGATGCCGGCGCGGCGGGCAAGATCGACATTGGTCATCCGTCCGTTCGCCTGCAGATCGGCAAGAATGCGGCGATCGATCCTGTCGAGCTTGACCCGGCGCATTGCAACCTTTCGTTGTCGGCTGATCTGAAGTCGAGCAACGATATTACAAGTTTTGGCCGTGCCACAAGCAACCATGACCCGGCTGGTGCGCTGCCGCGGCGGGGGATGGCCGATTGATCCCGCCGACCACCACCACCTGGGTCGTCAGCGACGGCAAGGCCGGAACCGAAACGCAAGGCATCGGGCTCGCTGAACGGCTCGGCGTGGCGCCGGTGGTCAAGCGCGTCTGCCTGCGCACGCCATGGCGCCAGTTGGCACCCTGGCTGCGCGTCGGTGCCGGTATGGCCACGTCACCCGCCGGCGATCC
>CAYNIS010000349.1:0-1170 GCA_964397055.1 uncultured Rhodospirillaceae bacterium
GCTTCGGCGCCGCTCGGCGCATGGCGGTGGTCGATGCCGATTTCTGGCTCGGCCTCATGGCGCGTGACGGGCTGGGCGGTCCCCGCGATCCCGACGCCGCCCGGGAACATCTGGAGACCGCGGCCCAGGCGGGCCATGCCGGCGCAGCGGCCGCCCTCGGGCAGATGCTGGTTGACGACGCCGGCGATCGGGCGCCGCCGGCCGTGGCACTGGACTGGCTGCGCCAGGCGGTGCGGGACGGGCCGGAGAACCAGCCGGACGCAGCCCTGGCCCTCGCCGACTGCCTCGACGCCCATCGCGGCCTTGCGGCTTTTCCGGGCGAGCGGGCCGGTCTCCTCCAGGCGTTGGCGGACCACGGGCTGGCGGAAGCCCAGTTGGCGCTGGCCCACGCCCATGCCACCAGCGATGGGGTCGCGCGCAGCGCCCGCGAGTATCTGCGCTGGCTGATCGAGGCGTCACGCCGCGGTCTGCTGCCGGCGATGGTCGAACTCGGGGTCACCTACCACGCCGGCAACCTGGGCGAACGCCAGCCGCGCCGGGCGTTCCGCTGGCTGAAGCGGGCGGCAGAGCGGCATGATGCGCTCGCGGCCGCGGTCCTCGGGGAGATCCTGCTGGCCGGTGACGGCGTTCCGGCCCGTCCCGACAGTGCCATGCGCTGGCTTCGCCGCTCCGCCGACGCCGGGGAGCCCCGCGGCATGCAGGCGTTGGGTCTCGCCCTTCTCGACGGCGCCGGCGGCTCCCCGCCCGATCCTGTCGAGGCCCGTGTCTGGCTGGAACGGGCGGCCGAAGCCGGCCTCGTGGAGGCCCTCTACCGCTTCGGCCTGATGTGTCAGCGCGGGGAGGGCGGCATGGCCGATCCGCTGTGTGCCTGGCAGTTGCTCGGTACCGCGGCGGAGCAGCATCACCTGGGCGCCCAGGTGGCGCTTGGCCTGATCGCGCTGGCGGGCACGCCCGTGCTTGGCGCCGGTGCGCCGGAACCGCGCATCGCGGCCGGCTGGTTCCGCCGGGCCGCCGGGCGCGGGATGGCGGAAGCCCAGGTACAGCTGGCACGCCTCTCCCGGCTCGGCCTCGGCGTGCCCCGCGACCCCGTCGAAGCGGCCCATCTGTTCAGGAACGCCGCCCTCCAGGGCCATGTCGAAGGTTGCCGGGAGCTTGGCTTCTGCCTGCGCG
>CAYNIS010000349.1:1180-2770 GCA_964397055.1 uncultured Rhodospirillaceae bacterium
CGGCACGCCGCGCAATCCGAGGGAGGCCGCCCGCTGGTTCCGCAACGCGGCGGAGCGTGGCGATGTCGATGCCCTGTTCGCGCTCGCCGGCCTCTATCGCGACGGCACCGGCGTGGCGCGCGATCCGCCCCGTGCCGCCCGGCTGTTCGCGCGGGCCGCGGCGGCCGGCCATGATCCCGCGCGGCGCGCCCTCGACAGTCTGGTGGTGTCCGCCCTCGGCGTCCGGCTGAACGCCCTGATCGGCCTCGATGCGGTGCGCGCCGCATTGGAGGACACACCCCGCGCCGGCGTCGATCTCGGCCCGGATCCGGTTCTGACCGATGCGCCGGAAGCCCTCCCGGTGACCCTCAACCTGTTGTTCGTCGGGGCCCAGGGGTCCGGTCGCGGGTCGGTCGCCGCGGCGGTCGCTGCGACCTATGCGGAACTCGGGCTGATCCGCCAGGCCCAGCCGGTCTGGCACGGTTTCGAGGCGGTGGGGCTGGAACCCCTGGAGCAGTCGCTGGAGGCGCTGGACCAGGCGATCTCCAGGGCGGCCGGCGGGGTCCTGGTGGTGCGTGCGATCGACCGGCTGGCGGTCAGCCGGCGCGGGGCGACCGGATCGCTGTTCCGGGCTGGGGCGATGCCGCTTCTCGACCGTCTTGCCGGCGCCATGGAGGCCCTCGACCATCGCTTGGTCGTCATCCTGGCCGGCGCGCCGCCGTTGACGCCGGCCCTGGTCGCGGCCCATCCGGGGCTGGCCCGGCGCATCCGGCGCACCTTCTGGTTCCCGGCCTACAGCACCGATGAGTTGCTGCAGTTGTTCGAGCGGTTCGCCGACGATGCCGGCTACACGCTGACCGAGGGCGGCTGGATCGCCGCCCAGGCGCTGGCCGAGGCATTGGCGGAAACCGGGCCGGAGACCTTCGGCAATGCCCGCGCCATCGCCGCCAGGGCCGGCCAGGCGATCCACCGGCACGCGGTCCGCCCCGGCGCCGAACCGGGGCTCCTCGACGCGATCGACGTCTATCAGCTGTGACCGGCCCCTGCCGAAGCGCGTGGCCAGTCAGCGCACCCGGAGATCGAAGCTGATCACGCCGTCCGGCGCGTCCTGGGGGGCCCCGCCGAGGGCGAGCTTGCCGGACCGCGGCAGCGGCGTTTCGGTGTTGTGCACGAGAAGGCTGGCACCGGTGGGATCGATCAGCATGGTGCCGTTGGCACTGTGGTCGCGCACCATGAACCCGCTCTCGTCCCAGTAGACGGTGGCATGTCGCCTGGAAGCCTTCGGCGAGGACACCTTGACCGTGCAGTCGTTGCCGCGGCCGAGGACGGCGCTCGCCTTCTCCAGAGCCTCGATCGAGAACTGCTGGCTCATGAAGGTCAGCGACAGCCGCGGCACCGTCGACGGTGCCGGCTCGACAAGCGCCGGCGGGGCGACGGCATTCGCCGCGGCGGCCAGCGACTGCGCACCGTCGAGGGTTTCGTTGGGGTCTTCCAGGGATGGCCTTTCAACCGGCACCACCGCCGGCGCCGGCGGGGCTGCCGCCGCTGCCGCCGCGCGACGTGCAGCCGCCGCCGCCTTCTCCTCCGGCGTCGGGAACGGCCCGCCCGCGG
>CAYNIS010000349.1:2780-4218 GCA_964397055.1 uncultured Rhodospirillaceae bacterium
CGACGGGTTGCGGGCGGTCGGCTCCAGCGCCCACCAGACGCCTGCCTCCCGACGGCGCTGGTAGACGCCCGGGTCCTTCGACGGCCGGGCGGTCGGCTGGGAGCGGATCTGGGCGGTTTCGACCGAGGGGTCGGTGATCGGTGGCGCGCCCGGCTTGTGGCGTTGGCGCAGGTGCAGGGTGTCGACGTCGCCGCTTGGGGCCGGCACATCCTCGCCGATGATGGTGCCAGGGTCGGCGTTGCCGGAAAGGTCGCCGGCGACCCGGCTGGACTGGCGCGCAACCACCCGTTCGAACAGGCTCTGCACGACCCGCGCATTGCCGAAGCCGTCGCCGCGGTTGTCGGCGATCGCCGCGAACAGCTCCGACAAGCGCGCCCGCCCGTCGGCGCTGAGCCGGAACTGGTGGCGCACGGCGATCCGCTCGAACATCTCGATCAACTGGCCGGCATCGAGGTCCTCGAACACGATGCGGCGGGAGACCAGGGCGCCGAGCCGCGGGAAGGCGGCGACCAGCCTCTCCAGGCCGGCATCGGTATCCGACAACACCAGGACCCGGTCCTCGACGCCGTCGAAGCTCGTGGCGATCAACTCCGCCGCGCCTGCCAGCGCCTGATCGGCGGCGAGCGTCCCGGCAGCCTCGATCAGCAGCACGCCATGGGCCGCCTGGTCGATCAGCTGCGACACCGCTTCGGTCGCGGTCGACTGCCCATAAGCCGTGAACTGGGTCGGGTCGGCCTCGACCAGCCGGCCGCCGCTGACCGCGCCGAGGGCCGCCAGCATGTCCGCCATGGCGCGCGCCGCGGTCGCCTTGCCGGTCCCGGGGTTGCCGACGAAGAACGCATGGAGCGTGGCGTCCGGGATCGAGATGCCCTGGTCGCGTCTCTGCCGGTTCAACTGGACCAGTCGCCCCAGCCGGCGCAGGTCGTCGCGGACCCCGTTCAGCCCGACGACATCGTCGAGGACGGCAAGGCTCGCCTGGATAGGATCGTCCGCCGGTTCCGAGGCGGACACCTGGCGCGCGACGACCGCCGGCGGGTCGGGCAGATCGTCGGCGGCGATGACGGCGAGATCGGCGGCCACGTCGGCGGCAAGCCGTTCCGCCTGTCGCGCGACCGTCCGCTCGAACAGCGACCTCGCCAGATTGCCGTTGGCGAAGCTGTCGTCACGTGTGGCGTAGAGGGCGGCCATCAGCCGGTCGAGCTTGGTCTCCGCCTCCGGTTCCAGCCGGAACTGGTTCTGCCGCGCGAAACGACGGAAGATCCGGGCGAGCCCGTGGTCATCGAAATCCGCGAAGTCGATCGGCCCGGCGAAGCGCCCGGCAAGATCCGGTTGGTGGCGCAGGAAGGCGCGCATCTCGACCGCATAGCCGGCGAGCACGACGACGAGGCGCGAGCCCTCTCGGTCGATCGCGTCGGCGAGGGTGGCGATCGCAGCGGCC
>CAYNIS010000350.1:0-4209 GCA_964397055.1 uncultured Rhodospirillaceae bacterium
CACGTGACCGACATCGCCGATGCGATGATCCTCGGGCGCCTGTTCACCCAGCTGTTCGACCATGGCGTGGTGGTCGTCGCGACCTCCAACTGGGCGCCCGACGACCTCTACAAGGACGGCCTGCAGCGCCAGCGCTTCGTGCCCTTCATCGACCTGATGAAGGAGAAGCTCGACATCCTCCACCTGGAGGGGGAGATCGATCACCGCCGGGCGCGCATTGCCGGCATCAAGGTCTATCACCACCCGCTGGGGGCCGCCGCCGACCGGGCGCTCGCCGATGCCTTCGCCCAACTGACCGACGGTGCGGAGCCGGCCCCGGACGAACTGATCCTCAAAGGTCGCACGCTGGCGGTGCCCAAGGCCGCGCGCGGGGTCGCCTGGTTCGGCTTCGACGAGCTGTGCCGCCAGCCGGTCGGGGCGGCCGACTACCTCGCCATCGCGACCCATTTCCACACCGTCGTGCTGGACGGCGTGCCGCGCCTGAAGCCGGAGGAGCGCAACGAGACCAAGCGGCTGATGCTGCTGATCGACAGCCTCTACGAGCACAAGGTGAAGCTGATCCTGGGGGCCGACGGCCCGCCGGAAGCGCTCTACCCGGACGGGCTCCTGGCCTTCGAATTCCAGCGCACGGTCTCCCGCCTGACCGAGATGCAGGCAGCGGACTATTTGGCGCTCCCGCACTTGACCTGACTCCCGTCGGCATCCGGGCTATCCTTGGCGCGCACTCGGTTTCGGCATCTCGGCGGGGTGGTCCTTGGCGAAAGTGACGCTCGACTTCGAAGCGGCGAAACAGATGGCGGCCTCTCCGGACGCGGCGGTCCGGCTGGAATTGGCCGGCCGTGCCGATACCCGGCCCGAGCTTCTCTACTACATGGCCGAGGATGACGACCCGCGGGTGCGCCGGGCGGTCGCCGCGAACGAGGCGACTCCGGTCCACGCGGCGGAGGTGCTGGCGGTCGACCCCGACCTCGACGTGCGCGAGGTGCTGGCGCGCCGGCTGGTCAAGCTCCTGCCCGACCTTTCCAAGAGCGAGCAGTCGAAGCTCTACCAGATCGCGGTCAAGGCGCTGCAGACCCTGGCCCACGACCAGATCGTCCAGATCCGCATGGCGCTCGCCAACACCCTGAAGGACAAGGCCTATGCCCCGGCCGGGGTCGCCAAGCGCCTGGCCGACGACGTCGAGCAGGTGGTGGCGGAACCGATCCTGCGCTTCTGCGCCGTCCTCAACGACCGCGACCTGCTGGAGATCATCGCCCGTCATCCGCCGGCCTGGGCGCTGTCCGCGATCGCCGGCCGGGAGACCGTCTCCGGCTCCGTCTCCTCCGCCATCGTCGGCACCAGGGACCTGCCCGCCAACGGCATCCTGATCCAGAACAAGGGGGCGGAGATTTCCGAGGACACGTGGACCGAGATCATGGACCTCGCCAAGTCCGCGCCGGAACTCCAGAACGCGCTGCAGCGGCGCAAGTCGTTGCCGACCAACCTGCGCAAGCGGCTGATGGATTTCGTCGAGGGCACGGTCGCCCATGCGCTGGAGGATCGCGGCCGCTTCGACCGCGACACGGCGGAGGAGATCGCCAACACCGTCCAGCGCCGGCTCGACTACGCCGAACACGCGGTCGAGGAGCGCGGGGCGGAGCGCGCCAAGAAGCTGTTCAAGTCGGGCGAGCTCGACGACGAGACGATCGGCGACGCGCTCTCCTGGAAGGACCGGGAATTCGTGGTGGCGGCCCTCGGCCTGCTCGCCCATGTGTCGCCGTCGGTGGTCGACCGGGTGATGGAAAGCTCGAGCCCGAAGGCGGTGACGGCGCTCACCTGGCGGGCCGGGCTCGGCATGCGCCTCGCCATGCAGTTGCAGCAGCAACTTGCCCATATCGCCCCGCGCCAGGTGCTGAACGCGCGCGGCGGCTTCGACTATCCGCTCACCGACGAAGAGATGATCTGGCAGCTGGAATTCTTCGACGTCAAGGGCACGCCGGCGCGCCGGTGACGGTGGTGCCCGTCACCAGCCAGTCACCGGCCCGCCGCTCAGACGGCGGCGGCGAACAGGGCGGTCAGTTCCGCATCGGTCAGGCCGTCGTCGATCAGGTCCGAGTCGCCGGACGCGATGGCGAAGCCGCGCAAGCGCTCATAAAGCGGGATCGACATGACGATGCCGACCGGGCGGCCGGCTTCGGTCACCCGAACCGGCGTGTCCTGGGCGAGCCCGATCAGCTCGCCGACCCGTTGGGCAGCCCCCTCGGCGTCGATTTCCTTCATGGCGCTGCCCATTCCAGGTCTCCGTCGCGGCCAAGGATGGCCGCCCCCGCCTTCCGGTCAAGGCCTTCCGGTCAAGGCCTTCCAGTCAGGGCCTTCCAGTCAGGGCCTTCCAGTCAGGGCCTTCCCGTCGACAGCTGGCGGCCGAGGCCGGGTCTCGCCAGTATTAACCTGGATCCCCCTTCCAATCGGTTAGCGCGGGTGGCTCAGGCCGCCAGCCCCCGCGACAGCGCCGCGGCGAAGCGCCGGGCGAAACCGGCGGGGTCCGGCAGCGTCTCGCCCTCGACGATGCGGGCCTGGTCCATCAACAGCCAGGCCGCGTCGCGCAGCTCCGAGCGGGTCGCGTCCGCCGTCGCCATGGTCGCGAGCTTGCCGATCAGCGGGTGTTCCGGGTTGACCTCCAATATGCGCTTGGTCGCCGGCACGGTCTGGCCGTGCTGCTTCATCAGGCGGGCGAGATGGATGTCGATATCGCCATCGTCGGCGACCAGGCAGACCGGGCTGTCGGTCAGCCGGTCGGACGAGCGGACGTCCTTGATGGCGTCACCGAGTTCGAGCTTGAAGGCGGCGACCAGGGCCCCGACATCGGCGACCGGCTTGGCCTCCTCCTCCGCCGTCTCGCTGTCGCCGGCCTCCTCCTTGGCGGACCGCTCGATCTTGGAAAGATCGGCCGAGCCGCGGGTCACCGACTTGAACGGGGTGTCCTCGAACTCGCCGACGACGGAGACCCAGAACTCGTCGATCGGGTCGGTCATCAACAGGACCTCGACATCGCGCGCGCGGAAGCCCTCGAGCTGCGGGCTCAGCTTCAGGGTGTCGAGGTCGTCGCCGGTGATGGTGTAGATCGCCTCCTGCCCGGGGCGCATGCGCTCGACATACTCGGCGAGGCTGGTCCAGCCCTCCGCCTTGGTCGAGCGGAAGCGCACCAGCTTCAGGAGGTCCTTGGCGTTGTCCTGATCCTCGTAGAGGCCCTCCTTCAGGACCGGTCCGAAGGTCTCCCAGAACTTCTCGTAGTCGGCCTTGTCCTCGGCGCGCTTGCCGATCTCCGAGAGGACGCGCTTGGTGAGCCCCGACTTGATCTTCGCCAGGACCGGATTGTGCTGCAGCATCTCCCGGCTGATGTTGAGCGGCAGGTCCTCCGAATCGACGACACCGCGGATGAAGCGCAGATAGCCGGGGACCAGCCCCTCCACCTTGTCGGTGATGAAGACGCGCTTGACGTAGAGCTTCACGTGGCTCTCGCGGCGCGGGTCGAGGAGGTCGAACGGCTTCATCGTCGGCACGAACAGAAGGCCGGTGTATTCGATCACCCCTTCCGCGCGCCAATGCAGCGTCAGCCACGGATCGTCGAAGACGTGGCCGACATGGCGGTAGAATTCCTTGTACTGGTCTTCCTCGATCTCCGACTTCGACCGGGTCCACAGGGCGGAAGCGCGGTTGGCCGGTTCCTCCGCATCGCCGAGGTAGATCGGGACACCGATGTGGTCGGAATACTTCTTCAGGATCTCCCCTACCCGATAGTCGGAGGTGAAGTCGTCCTCCCCCTCCTTCAGGTGGACGATCACGTCGGTGCCGGTCTCCGCCCGCTCCGCCTCGGCGATGGTGAACTCGCCCTTGCCGTCGGAGGTCCAGTGCCAGGCGCCGATGTCGCCCGCGCGGCGGGAGATCACCTCCACCTTGTCGGCGACCATGAAGGCCGAATAGAAGCCGACGCCGAACTGGCCGATCAGGGAGGCGTCCTTCTTCTGGTCGGCACTCAACTGGGCCAGGAACTGGGCGGTGCCGGATCGGGCGATGGTGCCCAGGTTCTCGATCATCTCATCCCGGTTCATGCCGATGCCGGTGTCCGCCACCTGGATCGTGCGGGCGTCGGGATCGACACGAAGCGTGATGCGGAAGTCGGCGCCGCCCTCGCGCAGGCCCGGCTCGGTCAGGGCCTCGGGCGTGCCATAG
>CAYNIS010000351.1:0-4205 GCA_964397055.1 uncultured Rhodospirillaceae bacterium
TCGCCGCGCACGTTGCAGATGAACGTCCAGCGCATCCTGTGCGGGCACCTGCACCGCCACATCTCCACCACCTGGCAGGGGGTGACGGCGATGACCGTGCCGGCGACCGCCCATCAGGTCGCCCTCGACCTCGGCGAAGAGCCGTCACCCTCGGCCTTCACCCTGGAGCCGCCGACGGTCGCCCTGCACCGCTGGAGCGAGACCGCCGGCCTCGTCTCCCACCTTGTCGCGATCGGCGACTTCGCCCCGCAGCCCTACCACCTGCCGGCGTCCTGACGCCGGGTCACTTCGACTTCTGGTCCCAGCCGGGCAGCGTGTCGGGCTGGAAAGCCCGCCCATGCGTCTCACGATGGCGTCTGCAGTAGAGGTCCCAAAAGGCTTGCGCAAAGTCGCCGCGCTTTTTCTTCGGTTCCGCCTTCATGGCGCGATCGACCCAGTCCTCACATTCGGCTTTCAAGTCCTGATCCATCAGGAAGCCTGCGCGATCGACGTCGACGACCGTGCCGGATGACGCCGTTACATAGCAGTGGAACATGCGTGCCGCTCCCTAGAGCATTTTCCAGCCGGGCGGAAACGGCCCGGCGGATCGGATGAAGCTCAGATTGAATTGGTTGGCGCGCGTTTCGAACCGCGATGTGGGTCCACATCGCTGGAACACGCGCCAGTATTCGCGAATGCTTGAAAAATAGCACGGATCAATTAAAAAACCGACTTCAGGTTGACGAGTCCACCTCCGGCGGCGCCGGCTGCTGCTGGGTGATGCAGTGGAGCCCGCCGCCGCCGGCGACGATGTCGAGCGCGTCGACCGGCTCGACCTCCCGGTCCGGGAACAGGTTCCGGAACAGCCGCACCGCCTCCCGGTCGGCGGCGTCCTCGAACTGGGGCACCAGGACGACACCGTTGGCGATGTAGAAATTGGCGTAGCTGAGGGTCAGGCGCCGGCCATTGCGCTCCCGCCGTGCGGCGGACGGCAGTTCGATCACCTCGATATCGCGCCCGCGCGCGTCGCGCGCCGCGGACAGCCGGGCGAGGTTGTCGCGGAACCTCTCTTGGTTCGGATCGTCCGGATCCTCGGCGCCTTGCATGACAACGACGCCCGGGCGGACGAACGCCGCGACCTCGTCGATGTGCCCGCGGGTCTCGTCCTCGTCATAGCCGAGGCCGAGCCAGATCACGACACTGGCCCCGGTATGGGCCTTCAGCGCCGCCTCCATCTCCGCCTTGGACAGGCCGCCATTGCGCGCGGGATCGAGAAGGCATTCCTCGGTCGTGATCAGCGTGCCCTCGCCATCGACATGGATCGATCCCCCCTCCAGCACGATCGGGGCGGCGAACCGGTGGAGCTTGCGGCGTTCCAGGATCTGGCGGGCGATCTCCGCATCCTGGGCGAAATCGTTGTTCAGCCCGCCCCAGCCGTTGAAGCGCCAGTCGATGCCGGCGACCTCGCCCGCCGGCCCGACGACGAAACTCGGGCCGGTGTCGCGCAGCCAACTGTCGTCGAGGGGCATCGGCAGTACCTCGACCCCCTGGCCCAGGCGGAGCGATGCTTCCGCAACGTCGTCGGGATTGCAGAGACAGGTGACCGGTTCGTGGTCGACCAGCGTGCGGGCCACCCTGACCGTCGTCTCCCGCGCCGCGGCCAATGCCTCGTCGCCGCCGAAGGTCCGTGCCCGGCACGGCCAGGCGATCCAGGTCCTGGCGTGGGGCTCCCATTCCGCCGGCATCCGGTATCCCGCCGCCGACGGGGTCGATTGAGGGGCCTCGGTCACTAAACCTCCAGGCGTTGTTGCGCGAAAGCGGCGACGGCATGGGCCGTCCGGAACCGCCGCGGGCCGACGTTAGCCGCTCCGATGGCCGATGAAAACAAATGCCCAGAGTGACCGTGGCGGATTGACCCGGAGGTCGATTGGGTTCAGCGTTAACCTTGTTGCCGTTAAGGATTAGCCTCAGGTAATGTAGAGGGACTTAAGGGCACGCTGGCCCAGGTTTAGCCGCTTTTCCGCCCGCATCGGGGCGGGGAACCGGCAGCATCGACGGCCAGGCAGGCCTCCCGGGGGCAAGGGGCGGGAGGCATGCGTGCTGAAACCGCGAATGCGGGCAGCACCAAGAACAGAGAGGGAAGGAACAGGCCATGCTCGATCAAACCAAGAACCAGGAAGCCAAGAGCGTCGTCAGCATGCTCGAACGGCTCTCGCGCGTGCTTCAGGCCTCCAGCTATCGGGCGGGCCTCCATCCCGGCCAATGGTCGGCCCTGCGCTACTTCGCCACCAGCGAACGCGGTCGCCGGACGGTTACCGGGCTCGCCTGCCACCAGGGTACCAAGGTGCCGCCGGCGTCCCGCACCGTCGCACGGCTCGAAGCGGCCGGCCTCCTGACCGTCAACCCGGACCCGGAAAACCGCCGTCACAAGCTGATCGACGTGACAGAGGCGGGCTATCGGATGCTGGCCGGCGATCCGGTGCAGGACCTGGAACGTGCCGTCGCCGACCTGCCGCAGGAAGAACGGCTCGATCTGGAACGCGCAATCTCGCACGTGCTCGGCACGCTGTCGCCGGCCGAACAGATGCAGACGGCGATCTGACCCCTACGCCACCCGGCGTAACGCCCGGTCGGCATTTAACCCGGCATTAACCAGCTCCAATCGACCATCGAGGGGACCGGCGGGCGGCCGCCCATGGCCGACGCCGCCGTGCTCCGCCGATGGGATTCCGGATGATGGCGTCGCTTCTCCGCCGCTTTCTGTTGCTGATCGCGATCGCGATCGGTGGTTGCCTGCCCGCATCGGCATCGGCCCAGACCGACACGGTGCCGGCGGGCATGCCCTGGGCGACCAGCGATGCTGAGGGGCAGCCGGTCGTCCACCTCTACGCCCTCCTGTCGGAGACCTGCCCGCATTGCCGCCGGGCGCGCCCCTGGCTCGACCGCTTGTGGATGGAACTGCCGTTTGTCCGGGTGCACGCGCTCTACGTCGACGACTCCCGCCTGAACCAGCAGCGCTTCAGCGAACTCGCCCTGCGGACACGCCAGGACATCCAGGGCGTGCCGGCCTTCTTCTTTTGCGACACGATGATGACCGGCTATGACGACGCCGGCATCCAGGCGGATCGGATAACCGCGGGGCTCACGGCCTGCCAAGCGGAGCTCGTCCAGTTGACTGCCCCGGCGACCGCCCCAGCGACCGCGCCAGCAGCGACGGCCGCCGGTCCGACACCGGCGTCTGAGGCAGCCCCCGCGACGCCTTCCGCGACCCCTTCCGCGACCCCTTCCGCGACCGGCCTGGTCGCGCAATCGCCGCAGACGGCAACCCCGCCTGCAACCGCCGCAGCGCCGGCGACGGACACGACAGCGGCCGTGCCCCTGGTCGGGCGGGTCGACTTCGCCAGCTGGTCGTTGCCGATGACGACGGTGGTCCTCGGCGGGCTCGACGCCTTCAACCCCTGCGCCTTCTTCGTGCTCCTGTTCCTGATGAGCCTGCTCGTCCACACCAAGAGCCGGGCCCGGATGATGCTGATCGGCGGTGTCTTCGTCGTCGTGTCGGGCGTCGTCTACTTCCTGTTCATGGCGGCCTGGCTCAACGTCTTCCTTCTGATCGGCAGCATGTCGCTGGTGACCATGGGAGCGGGTCTGGTCGCCCTCGTCGTCGCCGCGCTCAACATCAAGGATTTCGTGGCAACCGGGGTGGGCCCGTCGCTGGCCATTCCGGATCAGGCGAAGCCCGATCTGTTCGGGCGCATGCGCGGGCTTCTGAAGGCGGACAACACCGCCATGATGGTGACCGGTGCCGTGGCCCTGGCGGTCTTCGCGAACCTCTACGAGCTCTTGTGCACCGCCGGCTTCCCGATGGTCTACACGCGCATCCTGACGCTGAACGACCTGACCCCGGCGGGCTACTACTTCTACCTCGCCCTCTACAACGTGGTGTACGTGCTGCCGCTGGCGGCGATCGTCACGGTGTTTGTCTGGACCATGGGCCAGCGCCGCCTCGGCGAGAACGAGGGGCGTCTTCTGAAACTGATGTCCGGGCTGATGATGCTCGGCCTGGGTCTGGTCCTGGTGCTCGACCCGACCCTGCTCGACAACATGGCAACCGCCGCCGGGCTGATTGCCGCGGCCGTCGTCGGCACGCTGGTCGCCGGCGCCGTGATCAACCTGCCCCGGCGCACGCCGGCCTGATCGTCAGATCGGGCAGTAGAGCGTGTCGCCGT
>CAYNIS010000352.1:0-4194 GCA_964397055.1 uncultured Rhodospirillaceae bacterium
TGGGCCGCCGCCGCCTCCCGCCCGCGCGCCAGGGACTCGTGCAGCGGCTCCAACTGGTAGACGAATGCCTCGCGGCCCTGCCAGGCCATGTCCAGAAGCTCGTCGCGGAACGCCTCGGCCTTGGCCGGGTCGTCGTCGGTCGCGATCACCACCGACAGGCCGGCGTTGTGGATGTCGGCGTGCGGGAAGCCGGTGAACAGCGTCGCCGCCAACGCGCCCTCGGCCTCCATCGCCTTGGCACGCGCCTGCAGTTCGCGGTTGGGGCTGTCGTCGGTGCCCTGGCGCATGACATGCGGCAGCATCGGCACATTGCCCCAGCGCATCACCGGCTTGGCCTTGCCCTCCAGCATGGCGAACAGCGGCCGCCCGGCGCGCAGCGCCGTCTCGTACATGTCGACATGCGGGTAGGTCTGGTAGCCGGCGAGGATCGAACAGTTCTCGACGATCGCCGGATAGAGGTTGGTGTGCATGTCGAAGGCGACCGCGATCGGCAGGTCGGGACGGAGTGCGCGGATGCGGGACAGGAGCTGGCCCTCCCCGTCCTCATGGCTTTCGGTCACCATTGCCCCGTGGAGATCGAGCAGGCAGGCGTCGCAGCCGGCGGAGACCGCCTCCAGGATCGTTTCCACCATGTGCTCGTAGGCCGCGTCGTGCACCGGACCGGAGGGCGCGGCGGACGCTGCGATCGGCATCACCATTTCCGCCCCGATCTCGTCGGCGAGGTCGATGAAGCCGCCGATGGCGGACCCGGTGCCCTTGAACGCGGCATAGATCGCATCCCGGCCGTAATAGGGCTTGTCGGAGCCGCGCGCGAACCGCTCGAGCGGGGTCGGCACGGGCGAGAACGTGTTGGTCTCATGCTTCATCTGGGCGATGACGAGGCGCATCGGCGGATCCTTGGGGTAAGGGCTGACTGAATGAGGGTTTCGGCGGTCGGCCTTCGGACTAGCCGAGGGGGGCGGCCTCGTTGATGAGGTCGAGCGGGTAGATCGGCCGGCGGACGTTGGTGAAGGTCAGCTGGCTGTAGTCGGACGTGCACACCCCGACCCCGGCGCATTCGACGATGGCCTTCGCGATCGGCTTGAAGCCGGCGCGATAATGCACCCGGCTCTTCAGCGCGACGTAGCGCTTGGCGACCGGGTCGATGCCCAGGCTTTCCAGGCAGCCGACATCCCAGGGTTCGTGATGGTGTTCGACGACCACGATCTCGACCTTGCCGGTGTCAATGACGGCGGTCCGGCCCATGGAAACGGTGACCCCGGTGTACATCGGCCCCTTGATCGTGTAGCGGCCGTCGGAAATCGTCTTGACCCGGCCGCTCACGGTCAGGGGCTCGCCCTTGTGGCCGATCGACGGCAGATCGTACTTGCCGCCGAGCGACAGGGTCACCTGCGCGCCGACCCCGGCCTCGATCATCGCCTTGACCGCCGCGGGGTCGTAGATGCCGAAGAACGCAACGTCCTCCAGGCCCGCTTCCAGGATGCCGGCGAGCACCCGGGTGGTGTCCATCGACCCGCCGGAGCCGGTGTTGTCGAAATGGTCGAGGAGGACGACAGGCCCGCCCGCCTGGTCGGCGTCGCCGCCCAGATCCTTCGCCCGGCCAAGGGACTGTTCCAACGGTTCGATCTGATAGACGAAGGCGTCGCGCGCGTCCCAGGCCTGGTTCAGCAGCTCGGCACAAAGGAGTTCCGCCTCCCCGATGTCGTGCTCCGTCACGACCACGGCGGAGAGGCCGGCATCGTGGATGTCGGCATGCGGGAAGCCGGAGAAAAGGCTGGCGGACAGCGCCTTGCCGGTCGCCTCCATCTCCTGGCAGCGCGCCTGCAGCTCCTTCATCGGGCTGTCGTCGGTCCCCTGGCGCATGACATGGGGCAACATCGGCCGGTTGCCCCAGCACATGGTCGGCCGGCTGGTCCCGGCGAGCAGGTCGAACACCGGCCGCGCCGCCCGCACGCCGGTCTCGTAGAGGTCGATATGCGGATAGGTCTGGAAGCCGGCGACGGTGGTGGCGTTGCCGACGATCTTCTGGGTGACGTTGGCGTGCATGTCGAGCGACACGGCGATCGGTGTCTGCGGCGCGATCTTGCGCAGGCGCGCGATCAGCTCGCCCTCCCCGTCCTCGTGGCTCTGGGTCACCATGGCGCCATGGAGGTCGAGGAGGACGGCATCGCAGCCCTTGTCGACCTCCTCCGCGATGGCGTTGGCCAGGGTCTCGAACGCCGCATCCTCGACATGGGCACTCGGCCAGGCCTCCGCCGCGACCGGGGTCACCACCTCCGCCCCGGCGGCCTCCGCCATGTCGATGAACGCCCCGAGGCCGGTGCCGGTGCCCTTGTAGCCGTCGTAGGCGGCCTTCCCGTATTTCGGCCCGCCCGATTCGAACCTTTCCAGCGGTGTCGCCACCGGCGAGAACGTGTTGGTCTCGTGTTTCATCATCGCGGTGACAACACGCATCCTTGAGGTTCCTTCAACTCGGGCAGAGGGCGATCGCGCAAATCCAGATTAGCAAGAAACGTGCCCGCAGGCTGCAGGCGGCACGCCTGTTCGACTATAGAAGCGGAAACGGCATGCCTGCCAAGCCGCTTGATCCCGGCCGGCGGATGCGTGTTCCCTGGCGCGCTGTCAAACGAGGCGGCGTGTGCCCCCCAATGCGGCGGCGGGGCGGTCGCCACCCCCGTCGAAGGAGACCGGAAGCCATGCGGTTCGTCTTCCCGATGATCGCCGGTTTGGCCCTCACACTCGCGGCAGGACCGGCCCCGGTCGCGGCGGAAGAAGTCGCAGCGGAAGAAGTCGCGGCGGAAGAAGCCGCGGGCGTCACCTTCATCCATCTGAACGACATCTCCGAACTGAGCAGCGCCGATGGCGGCGGCCTGGTCCGGGCGGCAAGCGTGGTCCGTGCCCTGGAGGCGGAACACCCCGGCGCCCTGATCGTCGTCTCCGGCGACTTCCTGTCGCCGTCGCTGATGGGGTCGATCACCCGCGGCCAGCACATGGTGGAAGCGTTCAACGCGATCGGCGTCGATTTCGTCAGCTTCGGCAATCACGAGTTCGATTTCGGCCCGGTCACGGTCGAAGCGCGCATGGCGGAGTCCGACTTCGCCTGGATCGGCACGAACGTGCTCGGCGACGAGGGCGACCAGTTCATCGACAGCCGGGCGACCGCGCTGGTCGATGTGGGCGGCACCAAGGTCGGCCTGATCGGGCTCTTGACGCCGAACACGCGCTATCTCTCCAGCCCCGGCACGATCCTGGAGATCACCGACCCGATCTTCGCGGCGGAGGAGGCGGTGGCCGTCCTGGAACGAGAGGGGGCCGAGATCATCGTGGCGCTGACCCATCTCGACCTTGCCGAGGACCGGGCCCTCGCCCGCGCGGTGCCCGAGATCGACCTGATCCTCGGCGGTCACGATCACGCCGCGCTGACGGTGCTCGACGGATCGACCCTGATCCACAAGTCCGGCGCCGACGCCCGCCATGTCGGTGTGGTGACCCTGACCCCGGCGGGCGAAACCGTTGAGGCCGACTGGCGCATGGTGGCCACCGGGACCGCCGACCCCGATCCGGGCGTTGCCGATCTGATCGCGGCGTACGAGGCGCGGGTGGCCGATGCGATCGACGAGCCGGTCGGCACGACGACGACGGCCCTCGACACCCGCGCCGGCACGGTCCGCACCGGCGAGGCTGCGTTCGGCAACCTGGTCGCCGACGCGATGGTCGCCTTCTTCAACGATGTCGGCATGGACCCGGACGTCGCCCTGATGAACGGCGGCGGCATCCGCGGCAACCGGACCTATGCCGCGGGTAGCGAACTCACCCGGCGCGACATCATGGTGGAACTGCCTTTCGGCAACCTGGTGGTCCTGCTGGAGATGTCCGGGGCCGACCTGCTCGCCGCCCTCGAGACCGGCGTCGGCGCGGTCGAGAACGGCGCCGGCCGGTTCCCGCAGGTCTCCGGCCTCACCTTCCGGTTCGACCCGGACCGACCATCCGGCCGACGGGTGCAGGAAGTGCTGGTCGGCGGCCGGCCGCTCGACCTCGCCCGCCGCTACCGGGTGGTCACCAACAACTATCTGGCCGGCGGCGGCGACACCTATGAGGTGTTCGAGGACGCCGAGGCGATCGTCGACGACATGGGCGCCCCGCTGCTGGCCGGCGTGGTCATGGATTATGTCGAACGTGCCGGCACGGTGTCGC
>CAYNIS010000353.1:0-4190 GCA_964397055.1 uncultured Rhodospirillaceae bacterium
GCGGCGGCGGCCCTCGCCAAGGTCTGGCCCTCGGTCGCGGGCCTCGACCCGCCGGGGTGAGCGGCGGCCGGCCGTGCATTACCGTCAGCCGTGCTTTACCGGCGGTGTCGCGACCACGGCGCGCTTCTTCACGGTCTCGCGCCAGACGATATAGATGCCGCTGGCGATCACGATGGCGGAGCCGAGCCACACGCCAACGCCGGGGACCTCGTTCCAGATCAGCCAGCCGAACAGCGTTCCCCACAGGATGGAGGTGTAGTTGAACGGGCTCACCACCACCGCCGGGGCGCGCGAATAGGCGAAGGTGACCATGAGCTGGCCGATGCCCCCGCCGATGCCCATCACCACGGCATAGCCCCATTCGACCGGGGAGGGGTCGACCCACAGCCGGGGGAGCGTGATACCGGTCAGGAGGGTCGACCCGGCGGTGAAGTAGAAGACGATGGCGACCGAGCTTTCCGTCGCCGACAGCTGGCGCACCTGGCATTGCACGAGCGCGATGCCGAACGCGGCCCCGAGGGCGGCGGCCACCCCCAGCGGGAAATCGGCGTCGACGCTCGGCGCCGCCGGCTCCCGGTACTGCGCCATGATGACGACGCCGACGAAACCGACCAGGACCGCGGTCCAGCGGCGGATGCCGACCGGCTCCTTCAACAGCGGCACGCTCAGCGCCGTGGTGAACAGCGGTGCCGCGAACATCAGGGCGACGGCATCGGCCAGCGGCAACAGTTCCAGCGACTTGAACACCAGGACCATGGTCAGGGTGCCGACCACGGTGCGGTAGACATGCCCCCAGGCGCGCCCCGTCTTCAGCATCTGGATCGGGTTCTTGCCGACGAACAGCACGAAAATCGGCAGGAGCGCGAAGAAATTGCGGAAGAACGACAGCTGCAGGACGTGGAAGTCCGCGGACATGACCTTGATGAAGACATTCATCGACGAGAACAGGAAGACCGCCCCGATCGCCGAAAGGATGCCGAGTGGCACGTTGTCGGCATGATCGCGCCCGGGCGGCAGGGAGGCCTCGGGGGCAGCGGCGGCCGCCGCCTGTTCCGCATCGCCGGCGACGTCCCTCATCCAAGGAACCCGGCGCGATGGGTGATCGCGGTCGAGATGCGGCGGGCGAGCTCATAGAGGCGTTCCATCGGCGTGAACAGCATCAGGTTCTCGCGGGCATAGTTGCCGGTCTCGTCGGAGACATAGGTCGCCGGCTCGCCGAAGTCCTCGTTCAGGATGTGGTCCGGGGTCATCGGGAAGATCTTGCGCAGGCGTTCGACCACGCCCGGGATTTCCAGATGCAGGGCGGCTTCGACCACCCGGTCCAGGGTGGTGTTGTGCTGGCTGGAAAACGGCGGGATGCGGGTCGCCATGCGGAAGATCTCGTGGATGATGGCAAGGCGGAGCGCGTGCAGGACGACCAGGGTGTCACGGGCCGCGGCCGGCACCACGCCCGGGCTGCCCGGCGGGTCCGCCGGC
Organism: uncultured Rhodospirillaceae bacterium; assembly: GCA_964397055.1. Classification (GTDB taxonomy): domain Bacteria; phylum Pseudomonadota; class Alphaproteobacteria; order CAYNIS01; family CAYNIS01; genus CAYNIS01. Next base: position 1,477 of record CAYNIS010000353.1, read on the forward strand.
AGTTTGGCAAAGGCGCGCTGCATCGGATCGAAATCGCGCAGGAGCCGGCGCAGCACCGGCTTCAGCCGGTTGTGCAGGCCCAGCCGTTCCAGATGCGCGGCCAGCTGGCGCTCCTCGTCGACCGCGCGGGTGTCGCCGTCGACCCGCGCGCGCAACAACCAAGTTTCCGGGTCGATCGTGGCAACATAGGCGCGCAGCACGTCGGGATCGGAAAGCCCGGCCGCGTAGCGCGCGATGCCCATGACCTGTCGGAAGCGCGGCGACTGGTCGTAGAGGCGGAAGAAATGCTCGGGCTCGCGCTCGATCGCCTCGCCGACGCCGCCGACCGAATTGGCCAGCAGCCCCAGTTGCTGCAGTGTCGCGTTGTGGGGGATCGCACGCAACTGGTCCGGGCGCTGCAGGTCGACGCCGTCGAGCGCCCCGTCATGCTGGCGGCGGGTCGCGCGGCTGCCGCTGCGATAGTGGAAGTTGATCGCGAAGGCGGTCATCAAGGCGCCGTAGTCGGCATCCTCCATCAGGCCGACCTGGAACGCCTTCACCGTGGTCAGGAACTCGGTGACGAAATCGCGTTCGACGTAGTAGGCGTCGCGCTCCCCCGGCGCGATCGACGGCAGGTCATGGCCGAAGAAGTACTCGAGCGTGCGGGTCAGGATGGCGAGGGCGCCCGCTTCGGTGAAGAACGGCGCATAGCCGTCGCCGCCCTGCCAGCTGGTTTCCTGCTTGTAGGCGACCCCGGCCTTGGCGAGATGGGCGAGGAGATCGGGCGGCGCGACGTAGGAGAGCCGGTCCGGGAACCCCGCCGGATGACAACCGCGTCCGACCGATTCCCCGTGGGTGTCGAAGGCGACGAACTCGATCCCCGACAGCCCGTGCTTTTCGAACAGGCGCGCGATCCGGAGCTTCAAGCGTTCGATCGACCCTGATGCCGGCCCCTGGCCGATATAGCGGCCGGCATCGGAATAGCCGGTCTGGATCGAGATGCGGCCGATCTTCCGGGCGTAGGCGCGATAGTGCGGATTCTCCAGCAGCTGGTCGATCACCTTCGAGCCGTTCTGGAGCGCGCGTTCGGTCTCGAACAGGGGGCAGATCTCGACCCGGTCGTCGATGCCGAAGAGCCTGGCGAAGTAGAGCGCGGCGAGCACCGTGAAGGCGCTTTCGGTCTCCGCGATCAGGAAGCGCACGGGCACGCCGGCATCCGTGTATTGCAGGATCTTGGCGACCACCATGAACAGCCGCTTGGCCGAGGTGCGTTCGGCCATGACCGAGCCGAAGTTGATCGAGACCGGCTCGACCGTGTCCAGAAGCTGGTTGATGGCGGTCAGATAGGACTGGCGGTAGCGCGGGTCGTCGGGCTCGTCCGACATGTTGACGGCCTTGCGGATCGCGTTGTGCACCTGGGTCGCGTTGATGCGGACATGGGTGTGCGCGATGCCGAGGCCGGACGTGCGCAAGGCCGTGCGCATGACGACCAGCGTCTCCGCCACCTCCCCGTCGCCGGCGAGGCGGATGGCGCGGTCGACCTGGGGCACGATGTCGTCGGTGCGCACCAGCATGCGCCCCTCGCCGGCGTGCATGCGCTTGGCGATCCGCCGGATGCGCCCGACCACGGTTTCGTCGGACGGGTCGTAGTCGGCGAAGACCGAGACCTCCTCGTCGACCTCGTTGATCGCGAGCGCCAGCCGGCTGTCGATAAGGTCGAGGGTGTGGGCCAGGTCCTCGTCGCCACCGGCCGCCGACCGTGCCCCCCGAACCACGGACTGGTAGCGCTTCAACTGGGCGTTCTGGACCAGGAGCCGCTTGTAGAGGGTGTCGGTCCAGCGGATGTCGGAGCGCCCGTCGAGATCGTAGCCGACCCACGTCGCAATCGTGATCGGGCAGGCGTCGAGCTCGGTCCAGCGATCCGGATAGTGATGGCGGGAGACGCGCAGCGCGGTGCGCACGACCGTTCGAGGGCGGTCTGTAGGGTCTCGATCGCGGTCAGGGACAGCGCGTGCTCGCGCTTCAGCGGCAGGGGGTCGTCCGGCTTGTGGGCCATGCTCGCCGCCTGACGCAACCGTTCGGTCCGCGCGGCCTGGTCCAGCACACGGCCGTCGCGGTCGCGGCCGGCGGCGAGTTCGGCCAGGAGGGCGATCAGTTCGCCCCGGATCGAGAAAGTCGGATGGGCGGTGAAGACGAGCCCGTAGACCGCCCGCGACAGGGCCGCCTGGAACCCCTCGAACGGCACGGCCTGGCCGCATGACCGTTCCCTCTGCATTGGCTTCCCCGCACATTGTGATCTGCATGGACACGTGATGCCATGGCGACTTGGACGCGGCAAGGAGCACTTCGGTCGTCGGATCCGCAGAATGGGGATGAATTTGGCGACTGTGTCGGTGTTTCTGGCGACTACGTCGTGGTCGGCGCTCCGTTGGCGGCTGACAATCATGGTCGTGCCTACGTTTTTCTTAGATCCCGAGACGAGTCGACCGGTCACTTGCAGTGGTCGTTGGTCCAAGATCTCGTCGCCTACGACTCGAAGCGCTTCTTTTACTATGGCACGTCTTGTGCCATTGAAAACGATGTGATCGTCGTCGGGGCACCTGGTCGTTATCTGGTTTCGATCCCTAGCGGAGCGGCCTACCTCTATGTCCTGGATGAAGACTCTTTGAACGAGCCATGGCGATTTGAAAAGCTCCTCTTGGGACGTACCACCAATTCCTATGATCGCATGGGAG
>CAYNIS010000354.1:0-4180 GCA_964397055.1 uncultured Rhodospirillaceae bacterium
TGGCAAACTTCTAGCGCGATCAACACGATCAGCGATCGCGGCAGGCGGTCCCCGACAAGCGTCCTCGCCCATGTCCGGGCCGCGCGAAGGGGCAGCGGGCGCAGCGCTTCGGGCGACTGCGGCAGGGCGACCAGGAGCGCGCTTTCCCCGATGGTCAGCCGTGCGGGTTCCTTGCCGAGATAGGCGAGGCTCGCCGCGCGCACCCCCTCCAGATTGCCGCCGAACGGCGCCAGCGTCAGGTAGAAGCCGAGAATCTCATCCTTCGAGAAGCGCCATTCGAGTTGGAGCGCGCGCGCCATCTCGATCAGCTTGGCGGTCGCGGTGCGTGGGCGCGGTTCCAGAAGGCGGGCGACCTGCATGGTCAGCGTCGACCCGCCGGAGACGATGCGGCCGTGCCAGAGCGCCTGGCCGACCGCCCGGACGAGCGATATCGGGTCGACGCCCGGGTGCCAGTGGAACCGGCGGTCTTCGTAACCGATCAGGACGTCGAGGTAGAGCGGATCGACATCGTCGACCGAGGCTTCGAAGCGCCAGATGTCGTCCTTCGCTGGGAACCCGCGCAGCAGCGCGCCATGGCGATCGACGACGATGCGCGCCCGGTCCTGATAGCGGCTGAGGTCGGGCGGAAACAGCCGGTCCAGAACAAGGCCGGCAACGACCAGGCCGGCGAGGAGGATGGAGGCCCGGGCCGCCCAGCGGCGGCCCGATCCCCGAAGGAAAAACCGGAGCATTGGGGTCAAGGCTCTCGGATCAAGGCGTGACAACGACCGATCCCGACCGCCCGCGGGCGAACAGGTGCGGCCGGTACATGGCTTCGACGAACGGGCCGGGCTGGAAATAGGTCCCCGGCGTCACCGCGCGCACCAGATAGGCAACGCGGAAGGCCCGCTGCCGATCCGGATCGACATCGACCGCGGCGACGAAACGATCGTCGCGATACTCGACATGGCGGGTCGGCGTCAGCTCGCCGAGCCAGGCGAAGTCGCCCAGATCAGCACTGCCGTCGAGCCGCACATTCTCGATCTCGAAGCCCGCCGGCAGCAGGTCCACGAGCAGCGCGTCGACCGGCCCGACATCGGCGAAACGGCCGTCGAGCACGACCACCATCAGATCGCTCTGGCCGACCGAGGCCGGATTGATCGGCGACCCGGACCGGTCGAAGACGTAGCGGCGGATGGAAAAGCCGCGCTCCTCCGCCGGTTCCGGCTCGGTCGGGATGCCGGCCACGGTCAGGATGCGGTTGACCGGTCCGCGTCCCTCGTTGCGGACCACCAGGTCGCCCAGGCCATCCGCCTCCAGCTGGGCGAGATAGGGTTCGTTCGACTGGTAGGGCAGACCGTTGACGACCAGATCGACCGGTTCCGCCTGTTCCATGAGCGCATGGGTGGCAAGCAGGAGCCAGGCCTTCTCCTGGGTGGAGTGGTAGGTGCGGCCTGTTTCCCGGCCGAGGATGGCGCTGATCCGCTCGGCGAAGGTGAAGAGTTCCGGGCCGTCGAACACGTCGGATTCGGCACCGAGTGTCACCATGGCCGCAAGATCGCGCAGTTCCGACCCGTAGTCGTAGAAGCCGCTGGCATAGGACTGCGGCGGCCGCGTGAAGTCGTCGACCGCGGCGAACTGGCTGCGGGCGAGCTGGATGTCGCCATAGCCCGCGAGGGCCGCCGCCGTCTGCACACCGGAGAGTGCCGTCACAAGGCGTTGCCCCTGGGTGCGCTGGAACTGGCGCGCCTGCGACAACTCTCCCGACCCGGCGCGGGCGAGGACATAGTGGGCATAAGCCATCGCCGGCAGGTCCTCAGCGTCCGGCCGGCTGATGTCCGCCATGCGCTGGAGGGCGCGAAGGCCCCGGCGATAGGCCTGCTCCGGCACCGGCAGGTTCTGTTCCCTGGCCCGGGTCAGGAAGTCCATGACATAGGCGGTGAGCCAGGAGCGGGTCTCGTCATTCGGCGACCAGACACCGAAGCCGCCGGTCGGCGTCTGCATGTTGACGACGCGGTCGATCGCCCGGACCAGGACGCGGCGGCCGACACCGTCGTCACCCAGCCCCGCCGAGCGCGCGACGTCGGAGAGGTAGAGAAGCGGCAGCGTCCGGGAGGTGGTCTGCTCGACGCAGCCGTAGGGATAGCGGCTGAGCGAGCCGACCAGACCGGCCACGTCGAATTCCGGCAGCTGGCTCAAGCCGACGGTGATCTCGGCACTTTCCGGCCGGAGACCCGCCAGCAGCGTTTCGGCGCTGACGGTCAGCTGACTGCCCGGCTGGAGTGCTCCGATCGAGCGGCGGGTGACATACGGGTTGCCCGGCCGGACGGAGATCGACCAGTCGCGGGCCAGCGTGAAGCCCTGAGGGCCGTTCAATTTCAGATCGAGGGTGCCACCGCCCAGGGCCGCGGCGGAGATGTCGATCGACGCCGCCATGCGCTGGCCGGCGCCGAGCGTCAGATCGATGCTATCGGCGGACGAGCCGTCGGCGAGGGTGATCGCCCCGCCGGTCGCCAGTTCCAGCGTGTAGTCGCCGGCCGGCCCGTCGACATTGTCGAGGGCGAAGGCGACGGATGCCAGATCGTCCGGCGCCAGGAAGCGCGGCAGGGAGAGATCCGCGATCACCGGGGCACGGATCGTCATGGTGGTTTCGGCATTGCCGACCCGGTCGGCCGACCAGGCCACCGCCATCAGCCGCGCGCGGCCGTTGAAGTCCGGCAGGTCGAGCGGGATGGTGGCAGTGCCGTCGGCGCCGACCGTGACGATGCCGGAATGCAGCGATAGGACCTCGATATTGGGGTCCGGCAGGTTCTGGAGCTGGCGATTGCCGTCGCCGTCACCACCGGAACGGATCGGCCCTGCGGCGGCCCCTTCCGGATCGATCAGGCGGCCGTAGACGTCGCGCAGGTCGAGGGCGAGCCGCCGCTTGCCGAGGAAGTGGGTATGCGGATCGGGTGCGGTGAACCCGGTCAGCTGGAGAACGCCGTCATCGACCGCGGCCAGGGTCAGGTAGACCTGCTCCCCCGCTGTCGCGCCGGTGATCGTGACCGGGACGTCGACGGTCCGGGCCGGCCGGACGATTTCCGGCGCGGCTATCGCAACCTCCAGCGTGCGGGCGGCATCTTCGGCCTTGACCCAGGTCAGGCCGACCGCCCGGGTCGGCAGGTAGGTCTGTTCGTTGTCGGCCGGCATGTAGGCCTGCGCGATGACATAGGCGCCGGCCCCGACATCCGCCGGGATGTCGACCTGGATCAACTCGCCGGCCTCCGGAACTTCGAGGTTCCGGACGCTGCGCACGCGGTTGTCGACGACCGCCACCATGACCTTCGCGTCGGCCGGCGGCTTGACGAAGACCGCGGCCTGTCCGCCGGCCGAAACCTCTTCCTGTTCCAGCGTGACCAGCACCTTGTCCGGCGTGTCGGCCTCCGCCCCCGGGCGGCCCCAGCCGGAATAGAAGCGATAGCTGGCGGCGACGCCGCTGTCCGGGTCCCAGACCTCCAGCCGGTGATAGCCCCAGCGCTCCGCCACGGCGGCGATCGTGCCCGGGTCGCCAGCACCGGTCGCGGTTTCCCCGCTCGCCACGGCATCGTCGTGGATCAGCGTGCGCTCGTAATCCCAGCGCTGGCCGACCCGGTACCAGTTGTAGCGGAAATGCTCACGCCGGAGTTCCCAGCGCAGGTTGCCGCTGGCGACCGGAGTGCCGTCCGGTTCCAGGGTGACGATCCGGAAACCGGCGGGCGCGCCGCGCCGGATGCGGTTGTCGTCGAACAGCGGGTCGATGCCGATCTCAAGCGGGCGATAGGCGATCGGAACCGAAATCTCCTTCTGCACCGGCCGGCCGCCGACGTCGAAGACGCTGGCCCGGATGCGCGCCTCCAGCGGCTGGCTGGCATCGGGAAGCTCGTAGAGGAAGACCGGGACCTCGGCGTTGCCCTCGGCATCCGTCTCGAAGGGGATCGGGTCGAGCTGGACCGGTCGCGTCTCCGACCCCTCTTCTTCGACCAGGCCGAAATGATAGTCGGCATACTCGGCGAACGGTTCGGCCGCCTTGCGGATCACGACCGACAGCTCGCCGGGCCGGCTGCCGGCGGGCGCCCCGTAGAGGAACCGCGCGGCGATGCCGATGCCCGCTTCGACCTCGGGATCGATCAGGGCGGTCGTCGCTTCCAGGTCGAACTCGATGCGCGGTGGCACGAAGTCC
>CAYNIS010000355.1:0-4160 GCA_964397055.1 uncultured Rhodospirillaceae bacterium
CAAGAAGTACGGCCGCCGCAAGGCGCGTCGTGGCATGCAGTGGGCGAAGCGCTGACCGGCGGCAGCTCGTCCTGGGTTCCTAGCGGAAAGCGGCAGCCGGGCCCCACTGGCTGCCGCTTTTTCATGCGAATGCCTCTCGATGCGGAAGCGGTGTCATGGTCGACAGTGTCAACAAGCTGAAAGTCGCCGTCCTGGGTGCCAGCGGCTATACGGGCGCGGACGTCGTCCGCCTGCTCGCCCGTCACCCGATGGTGCGCATGACGGCCCTGACCGCCGAACGCCATGCCGGCCAACCCTTGGGCGACGTCTTCCCGCATCTGGGTCTGTTGGACCTGCCAGACCTGATCCGCATCGAAGATGTCGACTGGTCGGATGTCGACTTCGTCGTCTGCTGCCTGCCGCATGGCAAGACGCAAAAGGTCATCGCCGGCTTGCCGCATGGCTTGAAGGTCATCGACCTCTCCGCCGACTTCCGCCTCAACGATGTCCAGACCTATGCCGAATGGTACGGCCATGAGCACTATGCGCCGGAACTGCAGCCCGAAGCGGCCTATGGCCTGACCGAGCTCAACCGGCTCGGCATCGCCAAGGCTCGCCTGGTCGCCTGCCCAGGCTGCTACCCGACAGCCACGCTTTTGGCCCTGATGCCGCCGCTGATGGACGATCTGATCCTGCCGGACGACATCATCATCGACGCCAAGTCGGGGGTGACGGGCGCCGGCCGCTCGCTCAAGGAGGAGCTGCTGTTCGGGGAGGTCGGCGAGGGCACCCATGCCTATTCGATCGGGCGGCATCGACATGCGCCGGAAATCGAACAGGAACTGTCGCTCGCCGCCGGCCGGTCGGTGACCGTCAACTTCACCCCGCATCTTCTGCCGATGAACCGCGGCGAGCTGGTTACCTGTCACGTCAAGCTGGCTGCCGGCGTCACCTCCTACGACCTGCGGGAAGAGCTGTTCCAGCGCTATGCGCAGGAACCGTTCGTCCATGTCGTGCCGGAGGGCGTGTCGCCGGCCACGCGCCATGTGCGCGGGTCCAACCATTGTCTGATCGGCGTCTTCCCCGACCGTATTCCCGGGCGGGCAATCGTGATCGCGGCGATCGACAATCTCGTCAAGGGCTCGGGCGGCCAGGCGGTCCAGAACCTGAACGTCATGATCGGCGTGTCGGAAGTGGAAGCATTGGACGCGCTCGCCCTGTTCCCCTGACGCGTTCGTGGAACGAGGAGACGATCATCCGATCGCGCCCCGACCGGCACGGCGGCCGGCGACGGGAACCATCCGTCCGGACATCTTGTTTCGGGCAGGTTGTAATGGTCCGATACGCGCGCACGGTCACGGGGGAAGGGAAGGCTGAGGCTCATGGCGACGGCGCCCAAGCAGTCACAACTGCGCAAGGATCGCGACCGATTCGTCGGGTTCGCCTTCGCGGCGGCGGATCTGCTCCTGGAAATCGACCTCGATCTCAAAATCACGTTCGCCGCCGGAGCGACGCGGGGCCTCGCCGCCAGCCCGGACAAGTTCGTCGGCATGCGGTTGACCGAGCTCCTGGCGGACCGGGACATCGCCGTCGTTCGCCGCGTGCTGGACAACCTCGCGGTGGGGCAGCGCCTGACCCCGATCCTGGTCAGCCTGCGCGATGACAGGGGCAAGGTCCTGCTCGGCGCGTTCGGACTGCCGAACGAGGATGACTTGCGCTTCCTCACCCTGTCCTCTGTCACCATGCCGGCGGCGGAAGCGCAGGTTCAGGCACGCGACACCCGGACCGGCCTGCTGTCGAAGGACAACTTCTCAGACCTGGCCGCCCGCCAGCTGGAGCTTGCCAAGGAAACCGATCAGGACGTGTCCCTGACACTTCTCGAATTCGGCAACCTCGATGCGATCCAGTCGGAACTCGGACAGGGGGCCATCGACGACCTGATGGCAGAGGTCGGATCGGTGCTGCGCGCCAACTCCCTGTCCGGGGACAGCGCCGGCCTTCTCGATGTCGACAAATACGGCGTGATGCATGCGGCGGCGCTGACCGGCAACGATATCAAGGACCGCATCGCCGAAGTTGGCCAGCACGCGATCGAGGCGGCCGGCGGCAGGACGAAGTTCGCGATCACCTCGAACGATGTCGATCTCGAGGACGCCAAGGGCCTGTCGGGGCGCGAAGCCGCCCAGGCGCTCGCCTATACCGTCAACAGGTTTGCCAATGAGAGTGCGGACAGTTTTTCGATCGACAGTCTGAAGGACGGCCTCAAGCTGCAGATGGACGAGACGATCGAGAAGATCGGCGCCCTCAAGACCGCGATCGACAAACGTGACTTCAAACTCGTCTACCAGCCGATCGTCTCACTCGCGGATTTCGAAATCCATCATTACGAGGCGCTGACGCGTTTCGCAGACGGCAAGTCTCCTTTTCAGATGATCACGTTCGCCGAAGAAATCGGCGTGATCGAGGACTTTGACCTCGCCGTACTCAACATGGTGTGGGAAATGATGGCCGACCCGCCGGGTGGCAGCGCGACGGAAATTGCCGTCAACATCTCGGCTCGGTCGATGGAAAGCGATCGCTTCATCCATGCGCTTCACACGCTCTACTCGACCGACCGGATCAGGCGCCGCAAGATCCTGTTCGAGGTCACAGAGTCAGCCAAGATCACGGATCTGGAGCGGGCGGCCAGGATCATCCGCGACTGGCGGGACAACGGTCACGAGGTCTGCCTCGACGATTTCGGCGCCGGAGCTACGTCCCTCGAATACTTGCGGATTTTCGACGTCGACTACATCAAGCTCGACGGCCAGTACGTCCGCTCGATGATGACCAGCGAGCGGGACAGTTCCATCCTGCGCGCAATGGGTTCGCTGTGTGGCGAGATCAAGATCGCGACCATCGCCGAGATGATCGAGACGGCGGCGGAGGCGAAGCGCCTGCGCTCGCTCGGCATCGGCTACGGCCAGGGCTGGCTGTTCGGCAAACCGGGCGAAATCCAGGGCGGCGGGACCGCCCCCGGGCTCCGCCGCGCGGCGACCAGCCGCTGAACGACCGGCGGGCGTACGCTAACGCGTACTCCAGCGACGTTGAAACACACTACGCGCCGCTGCATGGCATCGGCTTTCCGATCCATAGTATCTCATGCTGACCACCCACATGCAGTAAACTGCAGTCGAAACGCAAAGAACGCCAAGTCACTTGCGGCAGGGCAAACGAAACAGACAAGCTGGATGACATTGAGGTTGTAGGAGGAGGTAGGATTGGAATAGGTAGACGGCGGCCTTGAAGCCTCAACCAACGTCAAACGTCGTTCAGGCGTGCATTCGGTGAGGGGAAAATGTGGCTCTTTGATCGGGTATCGAGAACCAAGCGACACATCAGTCGAGCGGTCAGCAATGCCAAACTCAAACTACACCCATTCCCACATCTGATCGTGGACAGGATTTTTCCTGAAAGGCTGATCAGGGAACTGCTACAGAACTGGCCTCACGAGTCATGCCTTTCTCCAGAGGGCGACGGCTCGTTCCATCGCATGTGGGCGCACCTCATCGCATCGAACACAGATGCTTCTCCCGCCCTTTCGTCAGCCAACCCGGAGTTGTGGTCCGAATTCACCCGGAAATATGCCACGGAGTGGGTTGGAGCGCTTTTTGAAAAATTCTCGCCGATCTTTCGTGAACGTGCCGGCTATCGCATCAATGAGTACAATATTGGCCAGCTTGTTTGCTTTGAGTCTGGACCGGAATTCACTCACTTTCCAAATCACACTCACTAAAATCACGGTCCACACTGGCTTTTTACCTCACTCATATACCTGGATGCCTATTCAGGAAGCCAAAGAGGCACCAGCCTTTACGCAGTGGATGGCGACTACTTCGATGCGGTGTCAGGTTCTGTTGATAAACTTCGGTTAGAACAGATGGTTGATTCTGGATTCGTTCGTGGGAGGATGATTGCTTTTGTGGATCCACCCGTCTCCTTTCATACTGCGACGCCCCACCCGTTCGTAGAGGCGCCGCCAAGATCGCGGAAGATCCTGCGAACCCACGTCATGATGGGAGAAGAAGACAGGAGACGTGTTTATACAGACAATCCTTTTATTGAGGCTTGTAACGAATACCAAGAAACCGCTCGGACACTTTGAAGAAAGCGTCTGTTCCGGAGTTTTAAGGCGGTTTTGA
>CAYNIS010000356.1:0-4158 GCA_964397055.1 uncultured Rhodospirillaceae bacterium
GCCGTGACCGCCGGTCTGCTTCTTGTGGCGCGCATGCTGGTCGGTGGCCCCCCGGATCGTCTCCCGGTAGAGGGCGCGGGGCTCACCGGTGTCGACCGCGAGCTTGAAGCGGGTCTCCAGCCGGTTGAAGGCGAGGCGCAGGTGCATGTCCCCCTGCCCCGCCAGGATCATCTCCCCGCCTTCCTCCCGCCGGTCGACATGGAGCGAGGGGTCCTCTTCCGCCAGGCGGTGGAGGGCGGCCCCGATCTTCACCTGGTCGGCCTGGGTCTTGGCCTGGACCGCCTTGCCGAGCACCGGCGGCAGCGCGGCGGGGAAGTCGACCGGCGGAGTCTCGACCACGGCGCCGTCGCGGATGAAGGCACCGGTCATGACCGGGTCGAGCCGCGGCAGGCCGACGATGTCGCCGGCGGGGGCGGCCGCGATCTTCTCCCGGTTGCCGCCATTGAGGCGCTGCAGGCCGGACATGCGGATTTCGGCGACGCTGTCGCCGTCCTTGACCGTTCCGGTCCACACCCGGCTGATCGATAGCTTGCCGGCATGGGGCAGGTGCAGGGTCTTCAGAACCGTCGCCTGGGTCGACCCGTCGTTCTCGATGCCCAGTCGCTCCGCCGTCTGGGCGACTGCGGGTGCCTCGTGGCGGAGGAACTTCCAGAGCCGCGTGATGCCATGGCCGTGCACGCCGGATCCCAGGAAGACGGGGACGATCAGGTCGTCGGCGAGATCCCGGGTCAAGTGCTTGTAGACATCGTCGGAGACCGGCACCCGGTCCTCCAGCAGTTCCTCCATCAGCGCATCGTCGAAGTCGGCGAGGGTTTCGAGAAGTGTTTCCCGCCCCTCCTCCTCCCGATCCCTGACGGTATCCGGCATCTGGATCAGTTCCGCCGGGGCCTGCTCGCGATACCGCCACGCCCGCTCGGAGACGAGATCGACGGCACCGACGATCTTATCGCCCTCCCGGATCGGCACCTGACGCAACACCAGGGGCCGGTCGGACGCTTCCTGGAACGCCTGGAGCAGATCGCGTACCCGGTTCTCGGTCTCGTCCATGCGCGACAGGAACAGGGCGTGCGGGATCTGGTTCTGGTCGAGGAAATGGAGATAGGGGCTGAGCGCCATCGCCCGGTCCGGTTCCGGTGGGGCGACGACGATCACGATGTCGGCGACCAGCATGGCGCCCAGGCTGTCCTGCAAGAGCTCGATCGATCCCGGGCAGTCGATGATCGCCCAGTCCTCTTCCAGGTACTTGCAATGGGCGAAATTGGGTTCGGTCGAGAAGCGGAAGTCGCGCGCCTCCTGGCTCGCGTCCCCCAGGCTCGATCCGTCGGCAACCCTGCCCTGCTGCTTCAGCGCGCCCGTGCGGTGCACCAGGGCCTCCAGAAGGCTGGTCTTGCCGGCCCCTTGCGGCCCGACCAGGGTCACTGCCCGCGTGCCGTTCCCGGCCGCTCCCGAACCCGCCATGCTTGTTCTTCCTCGTCAACGGCTGGAGCGAGGCTCCGGATGGAGCCCGCCCGATGATCTCCGGCCCAGGTAATCTTCGACCAAAGTGATCTCCGGCCAAGGCCCGGCCACGCGCGGCCGGTCAGCCGGTCTCCTCGTCCCACCAGGGATAGGACGGCGGCATATCCTGGCTGACCCGCATGGTAAAGCGCGGGCTGCGTTTCTCCAGGAACGCCGCGACCCCCTCCTTGACGTCCGCGCCGGCGCCAAGGGCCCGGGTCAACGGGTAGTCCGCCTCGAGGGCAGCCCGCGGATGGTCGGCGCCGAGCATGCGCCACAGCAACTGACGGGTCAGCGCCACCGACACCGACGAGCAGTTCTCCGCGATTTCCAGCGCGATTTCCCGCGCGCGCGTCATCAACTGGTCGGCCGGCACCACCTCGTCGATCAGGCCGCCGGCGTGGGCCTCCTCGGCGGTGATCATGCGCCCCGACAGGCACCAGCGCAGCGCCTGGGAGATGCCGACCAGACGCGGCAGGAACCAGCTGGATCCGGCCTCCGGCACCAGGCCGCGGCGCGCGAAGACGAGGCCGATCTTGGCCCCCTCGACCGCGATGCGGATGTCCATGGGCAGGACCATGGTGATGCCGACCCCGACCGCATGGCCGTTCAGGGCGGCGATCACCGGCTTCTTCGAGTCATAGATGGTGACCGCGAACGACCCGCCGGAACCGCCGCCGGCCCCACCGCGGCCGAGGACGCCGCCCTCCTCCGCGGACGCCGATGCGTCGAACGCGGTCGCCCCGGCGGACATGTCGGCGCCGGCGCAGAACGCCCGGCCGGTGGCGGTCACGATCACCACCTTGACCGCGTCATCCTCGTTCGCGCGCTCGATCTGGCGGCTCAGTTCCACGCCCATCTCCGAGGTGTAGGCGTTGAGCTTGTCGGGCCGGTTGAGGGTCAGTGTCAGGATGCCGTCCTGGTCGAGATCGGCCAGGATCGGCGGCGCTTCCGCCGTCGCTTGCATCGCGTCTTTCTCCGATCAGAAGAGGTTGTAGGCGCCGTCGATCACGAAGGTGTCGCCCGAGTGGTAGGACGACGCCTCGGACGCGATGTAGACGGCGATGCCGCCGAAATCCTCGCCCGAGCCCCAGCGCCGGGCCGGGATGCGCGGCATCACGTTGGCCGCGAAGCGCTCGTTCTCGTGGATCGACTTGTGCGTCATGTCGGTTTCGATCCAGCCGGGCAGGATCGAGTTCGCGGTGATCTTGTGGCGGGCGAGTTCGACCGCCAGCGCCCGCATCATCGAGATCACCCCGCCCTTGGTCGCGGCGTAGTGCTCGTTGCGGGCGGCCCCGGAAATCGCAGCAAGGCTGGCGGTCACCGCGAGCCGCCCGCCCGGGTCGCCGGCCTTCGACCGTTCCACCATGTGCTTGGCCGCGGCCTGGAGCGTGTAGAACGCGCCGTCGAGATTGACCGAGGTCACCCGGTGCCATTCTTCCGGGGTGATGTCGAAGAAGGAGCCCATGCGGCTGGAAACACCGGCATTGGCGAAACAGGCGTCGACCCGACCGAAGTGGTTGAGGGTCGCGGCCATCGCCTGGTCGACCGCACTCGGCTCCGCGACATTGCAGGAAACCGCGAGCACCTTGACGCCATGCGCCTTCAGTTGCTCCTCCGCCCGGGCGTTCTTGTCGGCATTGGTGCCCCAGATGCAGATGTCGGCACCCGCGCGGGCGCAGGCGTCCGCCATGCCGAGCCCGATGCCGCCGTTGCCGCCGGTGACCAGCACCAGCTTTCCGGTGAGGTCGAACGGTTGATAAGCCACGTGGATGCTCCTCCCAATCCTGCTTGCTTGCCGTTTCCGACGACCGTAGCAGAGGGAGAGGCGGCCCGCGCAAGTCCGATTGGCCGGCAGGGGCCGTGCCGCCGCGCGCGCGGGACCCTTCGCGAATCCCCTTGATCCGCGCCGGCCGATCCCGGATCCCTCACGTCTGATCCTTCTTCACCTCTGGCCATTCATGATGGCGTCCAGTTGCCAGGGAACATCCTGATCAATGACCGACACATTGAAGCCCCCCGGGCCCGGCCCCTATCTCGACGGCCCAGCCGAGACCACGGTGCCGGTGACGCTGATCAACAAGGAGAGCTTCCAACCCTGGCTGGCCCAGCAGCCGGACCAGGTCGCGACCTGGCTGAAGGCGATCGACTGGCAGGCGGACAGCGGCAGCCATGCCCTGGTTCCAGCCCCGGACGGGCGCCTGGCCCGCGTGGTCTTCGCGGTTCCCGACAATGGCGACGCGGCGGCGGACCCCTATCAGTTCGGCGCGCTGCCGGTCAGCCTGCCGCCCGGCAGCTACCGCATCGACGCCCATCTGGAAAAACCCCTGGCGGAGGCCGCCGCCCTTGGCTGGGGCCTCGGCGCGTATCGCTTCAACCGGTACAAGCGCAACAACCAGCCGAAGGTCTATCCGGCGCTCGTCATGCCGCCGGAGGCCGATCCGGCGGCCGTCCGCCGCACCCTCACCGCGACCCTGATGGTCCGCGACCTGGTCAACATCCCGGCCAGCGACCTGGGGCCGGAGGAGCTGGCACTGGCCGCCCTCGACCTCGCCGCCCGGCACGGGGCGACGACCCGGGTGATCGCCGGTGACCGGCTGCTGCACGAGAACTATCCGGCGATCCATGCGGTCGGTCGGGCCAGTACCCGCGCACCGCGCC
>CAYNIS010000357.1:0-4154 GCA_964397055.1 uncultured Rhodospirillaceae bacterium
GAGCCGGCGGCCGCAGCACCCCAGGGGCTCGACGACCTCAAGGCCCGCGTCGACCAGCTGCAAAAGCAGTTGGAGGCGATCGCCGGCACGGCGGCCGCCGCCGCGGCGGAGGCACCGCCGGCCAAACCGCCAGGCCGTCGCCGCCCGACCGCGGCGCGCTCGGACGACTGACCCAGGGTCCTCGCATTAGGCTATTGGCCGTGGTTATCCCGAAAGGGAGGTGGCGAAGATGGGCTGACGCGGGCTCGACCTCACCGCGGGGAGAGCATCATCACCATCTGACGGCCCTCGAGCTTCGGCATCTGCTCGACCTTCGCGATCTCGTCGAGTTCGCCGCGCACGCGTTCGAGCAAGTCCATCCCCAGTTCCTGGTGCTGCATTTCACGGCCCCGGAAACGCAAAGTCACCTTCACCTTGTCGCCCTCTTCGACAAAGCGTCGCGCCGCCTTCATCTTCACATTGTAGTCATTGTCATCAATATTGGGGCGAAGTTTAATTTCCTTCACCTCAATTACTTTTTGCTTCTTCCGCGCTTCGTTCTTTTTCTTCTGTTCAGAATACTTGAACTTGCCGTAATCAAGAATCTTGCAAACCGGTGGGTCGGCGTTCGGCGAAACCTCGACGAGGTCGAGGCCGACCTCCTCCGCCATCTCGATCGCTTCACGAACCGAGAGGACACCGACCATCTCGCCGTCGTGGTCGACGACGCGCACCTTGGGAACCGAGATTTCGTCGTTGACGCGCGGACCCTCGCGGGACGGCGGGGCATCAGGGGCTGGCCTTGCGATCTTTCCTGTCTCCTAAAGTGACGGGAGCCGCAGGCAATTCCGGTTGGATGCTCCTGGCCACGGCTCCTCGACGGGGGTCAAGTCACGACAAGCGGAGGCTGCCCGCACACGGGCGGACCTCCTGTCACGATCAGTTTACGTGGAAGGCCCGGCGGCGCAAGACCCCTGCGCATTTCCGGCGATCGTCACGTCGTCGACCGCGCCCGGTTGCCGCCGCGCGGAGCGGCGTGTTAGCCAACCGCACCGAGCCACCCCGGGCGGGCCCCTTCCCGGCGGTTGGGGTGCCGATCGAAGAAACGGGGAATCGGACCGGTCATGCAGCGGGTGCGTGTCGCGATTCTCGATTTCGACAACACCCTGTGGGAGAGCATGGGGGCGGTCGAACGCTCGGTCGGCGAGATGATCGTGGCAATCGCCGAGCGCACGCACGCCGACCCGACTGAGGTCACCCACGGCTTCTATGAGGTCCTGCTCGACGAATCGGTCGCGGACTTTCCCGACTGCATCCCCCGGCATCCGACCCTCAAGCGGCTCTTCCCGGAGCATGACGAGGCCGCCCTCGACTTCCTGTTCGATGACATCAAGCAGGAGTTCCACGCGGCGATGGATCGCCGTCTCGTCCCCTATGAGGGGGTCGAGGAGCTTTTGGAGAAACTGAGCGGCGACGGGGTGCGCGTCGTCAGCTTTTCCGAATCGAAACTGCCGACCCTCGCCCATCGCACGAAGAAGCTCGGCTTCGACGGCAAGCTCGAAGCGCTCTATGCCCCGCCGCTCGAATTCAGCCCGGCGGAGGAGGGGGTTCCGGTCACCTGCGTGCCGCAGGACTGCGGGCTGGAGCAGACGGTGACCAAGGCGCTCTACCATTGCGGCTGGCCGAAGAGCAGCCCCGCGGCCCTGAAGGCGATCATCGCCGACCTCGACGCCGACCCGTCGGAAACCGTGATGGTCGGCGACCACATCGTCCGCGACGTGAAGACGGCCCAGGACGCGGGCTGCATCGGGGCCTATGCCCGCTATGGCCGGGAGACGATCAACGAGCTTGAAGTCTCCTCCCAGGCGCACCCCTATATCGCGCGGGCGGTGAAGAGCCATGCCGATCTGCAGAAGTCGGAAATCCGGCCGGACATCTCGCTGAACAGCCCGGCCCAACTCCTGCAGTTCGTGTTCGGGCCCGGACCGGCGGCCGAACAGAAACTCGACCTCGCCCAGAGGGCGGAGGTTACGGCGGGGCCCAGTGCCATGCAGCAACTGGGTCTCGGGGGTGGGCGCGGACGGCGCGGCCGTGGCGGACGGGGGCGGAAATGACGACGGAAGGGGTCGAGGTCTATTCCGGGCCGGATTGGGAGACCGAGCGCCTGACGCTGGCGCGGGCCTTCAACCTCCTGGACCAGATGTCCGACTACGCGGTCCCGGGCCCGCGCGAGGAGGCAGTGGAACTGCAGTCGCGCCTCGACGTCATTGCCGACCTCGCCGGCCATCTGGAGGGCGAAGTCACGATCGCGTCGATCGAGCTCGGTCCGCTCCTGATGAGCACGCTGGGCGACAACCAGCCGATCGTCGAGGCCAAGGCGCGGATCAACCGGCTTCGTGCCGGGGCTGCCGGCGAGGACGAGAGTGACGTCGATCAGTTGGGCGAGGCTCTGGCGCGTGCCCGCCACGACGTCGAGCGGCTGCGCGACGTGTTCAAGGCGATGGACCAGTGACGACGACCTTCCGGGGCCCCGACAGACACCGGCGATGACGGGTTCGGCTTCTCCGGGCACGGACCCGGCGCCGCGCGTGGAGGGCGGGGCGGCGATCATCCTGATCCTTGGCCTCGTCACGCTGATGAGCCAGTTCTACCGCTCCTCCCTCGGCGTGATCGCCCCGGAACTCCGGGTCGAACTCGCCCTCGACGCGCAGACCCTGGGGTTCGCGGTCGCCGCCTTCTTCTTCGCCCTCGCCGCCGGCCAGCTTCCGCTCGGCATTGCGATCGACCGGTTCGGCAGCCGCGTGTCGATGACCGTGCTGACCGGTGTCACCGTCGCCGGGTCGGCCCTCACCGCCCTTGCCTGGGACGGCCCCAGCCTGATCGCCGGACGGGCGATCACCGGGATCGGCTGCGCGGGCTACTTCATGGGGGCCGCGGTGATCGCGTCGGCGTGGTTCGGCCAGGCCCGCTACGCGACGGTGTTGAGCTGGATCACCGCGATGGCCGGCGCGGGCAACCTGGTCGCGACCATGCCGCTCGCCTGGGTCGCGGAGGCCCATGGCTGGCGGACGGGTTTCATCGGCGCCGCGGCGATCGCGGTCGTGTTGGGCGCGGTGTTCTTCCTGCGCGTGCGTGACGCCCCGCCGGGGACACCGCCGCCGCAAGCCGGCGACAGCTGGGCCGATGTGACGGACGGCCTGGTCCAGGTCCTAAAGACCCCGGGCATCTTCAACATCATGGCGCTGCAGGGGCTTGCCTATGCCAGCTTCTTCACCGTGCTGGGCCTGTGGGCGGGTCCCTACTTCAACGACATCCACGGCCTTGACGAGGTCACCCGTGGCTGGGTCCTGGCGGCAATGGCAACGGGCCAGATGCTGGGTCTTCTGCTCTACGGCCCGCTCGACCGCGTGTTCAACTCGCGGCGCGGGGTGATCAGCACCGGCGCCGTCGGCACCATCGCGATCCTGGCCGCCCTCGCCGTGCTGGAGGCGCCATCGCTGGTCGTCGTGGTACCGCTGATGGTCGCGCTCTGCATCGTCACGTCCTACAACATCGTGCTGTTCGCCCATGGGCGCAGCCTGTTCCCGGAGCGCCTCGCCGGGCGCGGCATGACCACGCTCAACCTCGGCCTTGTCGGCGGCACGGCGGGAATGCCGGCGCTGACCGGCATCATCATCGAGAGCTTTCCGGCACGGGCCGACGGCGCGGTCGAGGAAGTCGCCTATCGCACCGCGTTCGCGACGATGGCAGGTCTCCTCGCGGTCGGTCTCCTGATCTACCGCCGGCTGCCGGATTCGAAGCCGCTGCCCGCCCCGAAGCCCCAGCCCGTCCCGAAGCCCCTGCCGGACGCGGGGCCCCCGGCGGCGGATCAGGCGCTGCCCTGAACCGCGCCGATGCCGGCGGTCTCGCTGCTCTTGCCCTGCTGTTCGAGAGCCCCCTGGCCGGCGGCGACGGTCAGCGTAAGCTCGGCGAAGCGTTCGCCCAGGCGACGCAACTGGTTGGCGATCAGCGCATCCCGTGGGTCGACGAAGCCGGTCGCCTGGTCGAGCGTCAGCGGCAGGCTGACCCATTGGCCGCCGAGGGCGGCCGCCGCCTGCGCCAACTGGTCGAGGCGGCCGCGGGCCGAAAGGTTGCCGGTGCCGAGCTCGGTCAGGCCGGATACCAGCGTCCGGCCG
>CAYNIS010000358.1:0-4149 GCA_964397055.1 uncultured Rhodospirillaceae bacterium
GGCCCTGCCGCGGCCGGACAAGATGGGCCGGGTCGTCGGCATTCGTCGCAAGCCCGCCGCCGCGGCCGGGGGTGGTGCATGAGCGCGGTCGAGCCTGGCGAGCCGATAGGCCTGTTCGAACGCGACGACACCCTGGAAGCGCGCTGGTTCGACGCCAAGGGGCGCCTGCGTGCCGCCCATCTGGTGGAGGTTTTCGACCGGTTCAGCGGCATGGTCGCCCATGTCGGCCTGACCCGGGAGTACCGGAAGGAGAATCGCCGCTCGACCTTCGTCGTCGAGGCGCATTTCACGGTTGCCCAGCCGCTGACCGCCCGGCCGGGCGAGCGGGTGAAGATCACCACCCAGCTGATCGACCATGACGCCAAGAAGTTCCACGTCCTGCACCGGATGAGCCGGGGCGAGGGCGGGTCCGGCGGCCCCCTCGGGCAGAGCATGGCGACGTATGAGATCGTGATCTTCCACGTCGACATGGAAAACCGCCGGTCGACCGAGATGCCGGACTGGATGCAGGCGCGCCTCGCCGCCCTCAAGGCCGACCACGACCGCTACGGTCGCCCGCCGGAAGCCGGCCGCCGCGTCGGGCTGTAGCTGATCGGTCAGTTCGCGCTGGCCAATTTCTCGCGCGCGTGGAAACGCTCCTCGATCGCGTCCCACAGCCGTTCTTCCAGGCGGACATTGTCCAGCCGGTTGATCTCCTGGATGCCGGTCGGGGAGGTCACGTTGATTTCGGTCATGTAGTCGCCGATCACGTCGATCCCGACGAAGATCAGCCCGCGCTGCTTCAGGGCCGGGCCGATCGCCGCGCAGATTTCACGATCGCGTGACGTTAGCGGCGTTTGCCGGGCCGCCCCGCCCGCGTGGAAATTGGCGCGCGCCTCGCCCTCGGCCGGCATGCGCAGGACCGCGCCCACGGGCTCGCCGTCGATCAGGATGATGCGCTTGTCGCCCTGGCGGATCTCCGGCAGGTAGCGCTGGACGATCACCGGCTCCCGGTACATCTGCGTGAACATCTCGAGCAGCGAGAACAGGTTCTCGTCATCGGGCTTCAAGTGGAACACGCCCGCCCCGCCGTTGCCGAACAGGGGCTTCACGATGATGTCCTTGTGCTCCGCCCGGAACGCCTCGATCGGCTCCCGGTCGGAAGTGATCAGCGTCGGCGGCATCAGCTCCGCGAAATGGGTGACGAACAGCTTTTCCGGCGCGTTGCGGACATGTGCCGGGTCGTTCACCACCAGGGTTTGCGGGTGGATGTGTTCAAGAAGATGCGTCGCCGTGATGTACGCCATGTCGAACGGCGGGTCCTGGCGCATCAGCACGATGTCGCAGGCGGCCAGGTCCAGCTCGTGGAACTCGCCCAGGCTCGCGTGGTTGCCATGCTCGCGCCGGACCTCGAGCTTGCGGGCCCTGGCGATCAGGCGGTTTTCCCGGAAGCTCAGATGCTGGGGCAGGTAGTGGTAGAGGCCATGGCCGCGGCGCTGGGCCTCCAGCGCCATGACGAAGGTGCTGTCGGCGTCGATGTTGATGGTCTCGATCGGATCCATCTGGATCGCAACGGCGAGGCTCACGGGCGTCGATCTCCCAAGGAAACGCGAAGAAAACGATCTGGGAGTAGGCACCGGGCGTCGGCATCAGGTCAATCTGGCTCAGGCCCGGTCAGGGCGCCGGTCAGTTCAGCCGCGCGCGCACCGACGCCAGCAGGCCCAGCGCCTCCTCCTTCGCGCGGCCCTTGGTCATGGCGGTGACCCGTTCGAAGGCGGCGGTGGCGTGGGCGAGGTTGCCGATGCGGCCCTGGACGATCCCGCAGTCCCGCCACAGCCCGGCATCCTCCGGCGCGAGCAGGATCATGCTGGCGATGATGCGGGCGGCGTCCTCATACCGGGCGGCCTTCAGATGCCGGAGCTTCAGGTTGTTGCGCAGCCGCAGGAGAACGGTCAGGTGCGGCACGGCCTCCAGATACTCCGGGTCGAGGCTGGCATTCTGACCGACGCTCATGCTCAGGAGCTGGGTCAGCTGGTCGGGGCCGAGGGCGCGGCCGCCATGGAACGGGTCGAGGATGGCGCGCCCGCCCAGGCCCTCGACCCCGATCAGGAAGTGCCCCGGGAAATTCAGGCCATGCGCGGACCAGCCCTGACGCCGCGCGCAATCGAGGTAGAGGATGCCGACCGCGACGGGCAGGCCGCGGCGCCGGTCGATGACCCGGGTCAGGTCGGCGTTGGCGAGATCGTCATAGCTTTCGGCATCGCCGGTGATCCCGGCATGGTCGGCGATCGCGCCGGCAAGGGCAGCCACCGGATCGCCGGGGGAGGAGCTGGCGGCTTCCGTCGCGACCGTGTCGGCGAGGCCGTCCAGAAACGCGCGATAGGGGGTGAGATCGATCTCCGGCCGGTCGATCAGGGCGAGGGCCAGCGCCGCCTCTCCCAGGGACACGGCCTCGTCGCCGACCTCGGCAAGGGCCGCCAGATAGTCGAGGGCGAAGTCCCGGGCAGCCGCCTGCCGGGCGTCGAGTGCGGCGGTCGATCCGAGGCCGGGGATATCCTGGGGCGCCAGCGCCATCCCGATCCCGCCTCAGACCGGCTTAACGCGGACGTGGCTGACCACGCGTTTCACGTAGGCGAGGTTGCGGGCGTGATTGACCACCCGCTGCAGCTCGACGTCGCTCTGCGCGACACCGATCAGGTAGATCGTGCCGGCCACGGTGTCGATCGTGTAGTTGAGTGCGGAAACGCCCTTGTCGAGCGTGATCTGGGTGCGCAACTGCGCGGTGATCCAGGCATCGCGCGCGAAGGACAGCGTGTCGGTGTTCACGCCGACCGCGATCTCGTTGATCACCTCGCTCACGCCGTCCGCCTGCCAGGCAAGGCGTACCGCTTCGACCCGTTCATCCTCGTTGTCGACGAAGCCGGTCACCAGGACCCGGCCCTCATGCACCATCATGTCGAGGCGCGAGAACATCTCGATGTCGTGCTTGAACCACAGATCGTTGATCTGGATTTGAATGCCCGCGTCCTTGGCGGTGCCGACCACCCCGCGTTCCTGGACAGCGGCCGAGCCGACCGTCGCCCCCGCCCCGACCGCCACGCCAACCGGCGAACACCCGCCGACGGTGACGGCGACGGCGGCGATCAGCGAACCCGTCCGAAAAGACCCGTTTCTCATTGGCTTTCCCAACCGCCTCTTATGTGCCGGGGCCAGGCACCCGGTGCGATCACCACCATATCGAATCTGAGGTCGAGCCCCGCAAGCGACGGCCGCCCTGCCAGATACCACTGCGCTGCGCGCATGATCCGCTGCTGCTGGCGTGGCCCCAGGGACACGATACCGGCTTCGACATCGGCGCGATGCTTGACCTCGACCATGGCGAGAATGAGTCCGCGCCGCGCGATCAGGTCGATCTCCCCCACCGGCGTCTTCAGCCGCCGTTCCAGGATGCTGTAGCCCTTCGCCATCAGCCATCCGGCGGCGATGAGTTCCGCCGTCCGCCCCCGCCGTTCGGCCGCCTGACGTTTTCCGGGCGCGCTGCCGGGGCCGGTCTCAGGCGCCATCGTCGGACCCGAGCAGGGCCAGAACCCGCTGATAAACCGCGCGTCTCGCCCATCCGGTCTCCGTTGCGACGCGGTCGGCGATCGCGCGGGTTCCTTGCTCCTGCGCTTCCGCAGCGCGGATCAGCTCGTCGACCGCCGCGGCGTCGGGCAGTGCCGCGTCATCGACCGGGGGACCGATGACCAGGACCACCTCCCCCTTCGGCGGGCCGGCTTCGGCGAAGTGCGCCGCCTCCCCGGCCAGGGTGCCGTGGCGCCAGGTCTCGTGCAGCTTGGTCAGCTCGCGCGCGACGGTGACCGGCCGGTCGCCCAGGACCTCGGCCAGATCGGCAAGGCTGTCGGCGAGCCTGGGGGCGGCCTCGAACAGGACCAGGGTGGCTTTCAGGCCGGCGACCTCCCGGACCCAGTCGCGGCGCGCCTTGCGCTTGGCCGGTGGAAAGCCGGCGAACAGGAAGCGGTCGGTCGGCAGGCCGGCCCCGGCGAGGGCCGTCGTGACGGCACTCGGCCCCGGGATCACGGTCACCGGCACCGCCTGCGCGCGGCAGGCCGCGACCAGCCGATAACCGGGGTCGGAGACCAGCGGCATGCCGGCATCGGAAACCAGGGCCAC
>CAYNIS010000359.1:0-4140 GCA_964397055.1 uncultured Rhodospirillaceae bacterium
CGGGAACTGGTCGCGTTGCCGGTCGTGAAAGTAGTGCTCCAGGGTCTCGCGCACGACCTTCTCGACCGACGGCTTGCGCACCTTCACCGCGGCCAGGCGCTGAACCATGTCGCCGGCGAGATCGGCGGCCATGCCGCGCACCTCGGCGAGGGCTTCCTGCCGTGCGGCGTCGATCCGCTGGTTCGCCTCGGCGAGGCGCCCGACCATCTGCTGGTCGAGTTCGGCAAGCTTGCCGTTGAGCTCCGAGGTGCTCTCCGCATCGGTCTCGCCGATGATCTTGCGGCCCTCCCCGCGTGCCCGTTCGAGGACGCGCTGGTAGGAGGCCTGGACCTCCTCGGCCTCGGCCCGCAGGCCCTCCGCCCGGGCGATGTCGGCGGCGATCCGCTCGGCGCGCTCTTCAAGCACGTCGGCAATCCGCGGCACGATCGACCGCGCCATGGTCAGGTACAGGCCGGCGAACACCACGGCGAGCCAGACCAGCTGGCTGACGTAGAAGGTCGGGTCGAATTGGGGCATGCCGGAACTCGTGCATGACATCGGCCCTGGATCGCGAAACCGGGTCGCGACGGGCGGGCCGGGGCATCGGGTGCTGCCCTCCGCCGCCTGCCGCACCGGACCCGGTTCGGCAGCCGACGAGGGGAGGACGATCATTCCTCGCCGGGGGCCGGACGACCGGAAAGACCGGCCGCCCGAGGCACCGACGACGCCTGGATCAGGCGAACAGGATGATCAGGCCGATGATGAGGGCGAACAGCGCGATCGCCTCAGTCACGGCGAAGCCGATGAACACGGAAGCCCCGATGGCATCCTTGGCGGCCGGGTTGCGGGCGATCGCCTGGAAATAGCTCGACCAGACGTTACCGACCCCGAGGCCGGCACCGATCATGCCAATCGCGGCGAGGCCGGCACCGATCATCTTCGCAGCTTCAACTTCCATAACGTCCATACCCCTTGGTTGTCGTCGTGACGTGGTCGGGTGAGCGGGTGGCGGCCAGGAACCGACACCCCGGGAGGCGATCCCGCATGTTGGGATCAGTGCGACGGATGCAACGCGTCGTTCAGGTAGATGCAGCTCAGGATCGCAAAGACATAGGCCTGGATGACCGCGATCAGGAATTCGAGGGCGGTGATCGCGATCAGGAAGACGAGAGGCAGGATGCCGGCGAGGCCCATCGCGAAGACGAAGCCGCCGACGACCTTCAGCATCAGGTGACCGACGGTCATGTTGGCGAACAGTCGCACCGACAGGCTCACCGGGCGCGAGAGATAGGAGACCAGCTCGATCGGCACAAGGATCGGTGCGGTCCACAACGGGGCGCCGTGCGGGAAGAACAGGCCGAGGAAGTCGCGGCCGTGCTTGACGATGCCGATCACGGTCACGCTCAAGAAGACGAACGCCGCCATGCCGAAGGTCACGATCACATGGCTCGTGAACGTGAACGAGCCGGGGATCATGCCCAACAGGTTGCCGACCAGCACGAACATGAAGAGCGTGAAGATGAACGGGAAGTACTCCCGCCCCTGGGAGCCGACATTGTCTCTGACCATGCCGGCTGTTGTCTCGTAGAGCATCTCCGCCAGCGCCTGCCAGCGGTTCGGCACCAGGGCGCGCCGGCGCAGACCCATTTGCAGGATCGAGGTCGTGGTGACCGCGGCGATCACCATCCACAGCGCCGAATTGGTGAACGACACGTCGACGCCGACGACGTCGATCGGCACCAGCGGCTTGATCTCGAACTGCTCCAGCGGGCCAGCCACGCTAAATCCTCCAACCCAACAGTCACGAACCGGCAGTCGGGCCTCAGCCCCCTGCCCCGGTCTCTGCTTCGCTTTCGGCCCGCGCCTTGCGATCGAGTTCCTGGGTCGTCCGATAGACGTTGAGGAACCCGGCACAGGTGCCGACCACGAAGAACACGATCAGCAACAGGGGTGCTGTCCCGATCAGGCCATCCAGCACGATCCCGATCCCGGCGCCGATGGCGATCCCGGCGACCAGGTCGGTCGCGATGCGCAGGCCGACACCGAGCCCCTGTCCGGCACTATTGCGCGGACCCTGGCTGCCGCCGGGGACCGCGTGTCGCGCCTTCGCCTCGCGGATGCGGCGATCCAGGTCCTGGAACGAGGTCTTTTCGTCGGAGTCGGACATGTCGTCGTCCCGGTCGGCGGCAGCCAGGCTCAAGGCCCTCAGCCACGCGCCCGAAGTCTCTCGTCCAGCCCCTGACGCCGCAGCGCAAAAGCCGCGGCAAGCTAGAAACCGACCCCCTGGGTGTCAAGGCTGACAGTAGGGCCTTGCCCGGCGGCACCGGATCGGCGGTTCACCCGGCCGCCGCCCCGCGCGGCACGTCGGCCGAAGGCTCGCCCTGGTCGACCAGGTCGACCGCGGCTGCAAGGTCGACGGACACCAGCTGGGAAACCCCCCGCTCGCGCATCGTGACGCCGAACAGCCGGTCCATGCGGGCCATGGTCAGCGCGTGGTGGGTGATCACCAGAAACCGGCTCTTCCCGGCCTCGGCGAGATCCCGGATCAGGCTCGCGAAGCGTTCGACATTGGCGTCATCCAGGGGCGCGTCGACCTCATCCAGCACGCAAACCGGGGCCGGGCGCGTGATGAACATGGCGAACACCAGCGCCAACGCGGTCAGCGCCTGTTCCCCGCCGGACAGCAGGGAAAGGCTTTGCAGCTTCTTGCCCGGCGGGCTGGCGAAAATGTCGAGCCCGGCGGTCAGCGGGTCGCTGTCGCCGATCAGCGCAAGGCGTGCTTCGCCGCCGCCGAAAAGGCGGGTGAACAGGGTGCGGAACTGCTGGTCGATCTCCTCGAACGCCTGGAGGAGACGGCTGCGGGCATCCCGGTCGAGACGCTGGATACCGGCCCGCAGCCGTTCGATTGCCTGGGTCAGATCGTCGCGCTGGCGATCGCTCTCGGCAATCTCGGCCTCGATCTCCGTCAACTCCGCCTCGGCGCGCAGATTGACCGGGCCGATCGCCTCGCGCTCGGAGGCGAGGCCGTCACGCTCGCGCCGCAGCCCGGGCAGGTCGCCGGCGGACGCCTCCGCGTCCTCGATCAGGCGGGCGGCGGCATGGGGGTCGAGATCGCCGCGGGCAATGAGTCGTTCGCGGGCCTCCGCCAGGCGCTCGCCCGACTGCGCGGCTTCCGCCTGGGCCCGGGCCCGCGCCTCCCGCGCGTCGCCCAGGGCGGCCTCTTCCGCCGCGAGATCCCGATCGGCGGCGGTGGCGGTCGCCAACGCCTCCTCGATCCGGCTGGTCATCGCCGCCGCCTCTGCCTGGGCCGCGGCCAGTTCCGGTTCAACGCTGGCGAGGTCGGCGGTGAGCCGGTCCGGCTCCTCCGCCACGGCGCGGGCACGCTCGGCGACGACCTCGAGACGGCCGTCGAGGTCGGCGAGGCGCTTCAGCGTCCGCGCCCGGCGCTCTTCAGCCCGGCCGCGTTCCTGGGTCAGGGCTTCGAGCCGCCGGCGCCGGCCGGCGGCCTCCCGGCGCAACTGCTCGGCCGACGCGCGGGCGCCGGTGGCAGCCTCTCTCGCCGCCTTCAGATCGCGCTGCCAGCGCGCGCGCTCCGCCTCCGCCGCTTCGGGTCGCGCGAACCCCTCCAGCCGTCCTCGTCGGTCGTCCAGCCGGCGGTCCAGGTCGGCCAGCGTCGCCTTTGCCGCCTTTCCGTCCTCTTCCAGGCGCGCCTTGCGGGCCGTCGCCGACTCCGCGGCACTGGCGACCTGGGCAACCCGCTGGCGGGCCTTGGCGGCGCGATCGACGGTTTCCGTCACCAGCGACGCCTTAGCCCGCGCCTCTATCCGCTCCGTGGCCACGCGCTGGCGCGCCTTGGCAAGGGCACCGGCGGCGGCGACCGCGTCCTTCTCGGCCGCCGCGAGGCCGCTTTCGGCGATGTTGAGCGCCTTCTTCTGTTCCAGCTGGACGGCCGTCGGCTCCTGCCGGCGCGCGGCCTTGACCAGCCCGTCCCAGCGCCACAACCCCCCGTCCAGTGTTACGACCGACTGGCCGGGCCCGAGCTGCCGGGCCGCCGCCGCCCCGGCCTGGGCATCCGGCACGATGGCGATGGCCGCGATCGCGAGGCTGAGCGCCTCGGGCGCCTGGACCCGGGCCGCCATCGGCTCGGCCGCGGGCGGTGTC
>CAYNIS010000360.1:0-4139 GCA_964397055.1 uncultured Rhodospirillaceae bacterium
GTCACCCAGCCGGCCGACCAGGGATGCCGTCATGCCGGCGAGGGCCGCGGCCGAGGTCCCGGCGAGCATCGCACCGGGAAGGGTCGCCAGGGCCCCGGAGAGGAACGGCGCGGCGAGCAGGGCATAGAGCGCGGCCAAGAGGGCCGACCCGGCGATGCGGGACGTCTCGATCGCGCGCAGGCCGGGCGGGGTCACCGCCAACGCCGCCGCCGGCCCGCCGCCGCGTTCCTCCGCCATGGCAAGGCCGGTCACCGACCCGACGATCAGCGCGATCCCGATCAACGCGAAGAGCGCGATTCCGATCAACGCGTCGGCCGCCACGGCGGGGCCGCGGGTCAGCACCATCACCTTGCCCACGGCGATCAGCAGGAGCGGGCTCGCCAGCATCAGGGCCAGGACCAGATCCCGCCGTACCGTGTGGGCGAGGAAGCGCCCGCCGGCGACCAGGCGCCGCAATCCCGCGACCGCGGTCATCGAGCCCCCGCCACGCCATGGAGACTGAAGGCGCGATCGACGGCGATCCAGCCCGCCCCCAGCCAGACGAGCAGATAGAGGACGGCGATCGACCAGTCCTGCAGGCGCAGGGCACCGGGGTCGGCGGCGGCGATGAACAGGGTCAGGCTGG
The DNA here is from genome assembly GCA_964397055.1 of uncultured Rhodospirillaceae bacterium. Lineage (GTDB taxonomy): Bacteria > Pseudomonadota > Alphaproteobacteria > CAYNIS01 > CAYNIS01 > CAYNIS01. The sequence goes on from CAYNIS010000360.1 coordinate 626, forward strand.
CCGACGACGGGATCCAGTCGACCGTCGCCGCCGGAACCAGCCGCGCCAGGGCCGCCGCCGGGCTCGACAACGCGGCGAGGGCCATCGCCGCGATCAGCGCATAGGTGGCGAGGCGTCGGCAGCGCAGGACGATGTTGAGCCCGACCAGGACCGCGCCGAATGACGACAGCACCAGGCCGACGCCAAGCATCGTCGGGTCGAGCTTCGCAGGATAGCCGACCCAGGAGATGACCAGGCCGCTCAAGCTCGCCAGCGCCGTCAAGGAGAGAATCTTCGACCACAGATAGACCCGCGGACTGAGCGGGCTGACGACGAGGGCGAGGAGGCTGCCCTCCGCCCGTTCCGCAAGGACCAGGGCGCCGACGAACAAGACCCCGATCATGACCGGCGCGAAGAACACCAGGAACGCGAGAAAGGCACTGGGGATCGCTGCCGGCAGGCTTGCCACCAGGACCAGATAGACGAGCGTCGTGAACACCACGGCAGCGAGCACGTGGTGGCGCAGCATCAGCCTCAGGTCGAGAACGAGAAGGGTAACCAGTCGGTCCATGGTTCGCTTTCTCAGGCGCCGTGGAGGGTGAGCACCCCATTCATTCGGGCGGCCCAAGTTCGGCCCCGGTGGCCTCCCGGAAGACGCGGTCGAGGCCGGCCTCCTGAGAGTGGATGCTGCGCACCGCGCCATCACGCAGAATATCGAGAAAGGCCGCGTTGTCGGCCAGACCGTCAAGGGGGAATTCCTCGCTGAGCACGGTGTCCTCGTACAGGAACTCGACGATCACGCTGGGGCGACCGTAATGCGCGCGCAGGCTGGCGGGGCTGTCACAGGCCACCTGCCGGCCCGCGACCAGGAAGACGACGCGGTCGCACAGGGCCTCGACGTCGCGCATGTCCTGGGTCGCGATCACGATCGCCCCCCGGCTGCGACGGGCCGCGAGGAGGCGGCGCACTCGCCCTGCCGAGACCGGGTCGAGGCCGCCCGTCGGTTCGTCAAGGATCAGGATTTCGGGATCGTGGAGGAGGGCGCGGGCCAGCCCGAGGCGAACCATCGCGCCCTTGGAGAGGTTGCGCACGGGCTGGTCGGCGACGGCACCGAGATCAAGCTCGTCGATGAGGTCGCCGACCGGCCGCGTCGGCCGGTCGTAGAGGGCGGCGAAGAGGTCGAGGTTCTCCCGCGGGCTCAACCGCAGGTAATGGGTCGGCTCCTCGAAGCCGACGCCGATCTGCTGGAAATAGCGCTGGTCCCAGTCGGACAGCGACCGGCCGAGGACCGTCACCTCCCCCTCGTAGCCGCGGTTGAGCCGGGCCAGAACCCGCTGAATGGTCGTCTTGCCGGCGCCGGTCGGCCCGAGGAGGCCGACAATCTCGCCGCGGTCCGCGGTGAACGCGATGTCCTCGATCGCGGGCCCGGTCGCCCCCGGGTAGCTGTAGCGAAGGCCGTCGACCGCGATCATCGCCCGGCACCGGCGCTCAGGGCGCGCGCCGCATGCGCGGCTGGGTCAGGGCCGCCGCCGCGGGCTCGACCCCGGTCTTCGGGTGGGAGCGGGTGTAGTCCGGCGGATCGTTCTTCAGATTGTGCGCGACGACGATACGTTCGGTCCCCGTCGCGACGATCGATACCCCCGACGCGGTCACTTCGGCGACGTTGCCGTTGCAGACGACCTTGGCCGCGAATCCGGCCCCTTCGATCAGGCGAGCGGCCGCGTTCAGCTTGGTGTGGGTGGAGTGGGTCGGCACCGTCACCTGGGGGCGGACAGCATTGAGGACCTGCTTGATGTCGTCGTGGAAGCCGTGACCGAAAGCGGTGATCGGGTGGTCGCCGAAGCCGACGAGTTCGGCGCCGGTTTCGGCAAGAGTGCGCTTCAGGGTCTGCTGAGACGTCTCGAAACCCGGGACCGGAAGGGCCGTAATCACGACGACGTCATCGTGGCCGATGGTGAAGCCCGGGTAGTCACCCTTGGCGGCCCGCATCAGCGTGCCGTCCTCCTGCCCCTGGATGCCGCCGACCAGCATCACCGTCTTCGCCGGGTCGATGGTCAACGCCTCGCCCCGGCCGGCTTCCAGCATCACCAGGGGCTTGCCGGTCTGAGCCTCGACCGCGGCCTTGAGGTCGATGCCGGCATGCTCCATCGCCTTGATGAAGGTCTTGATGTGCTGGCCGTCGACGACCAGCGCCCGATCGTTGGCGGCGGCGGCCTGCGCGACGGAGGCGACCAGTTCCTGATAGCCGCCGAACGCTCCGATCACGAGCCGCCGGTCGGGGTTCTGTTCCACCAGGTCGGCGACACCCTTGCGGATATCGGCCTCCTGGGGGGCCAGGCCGGGCCGGGTCGCACTGCCGCAGTCGACCACCATCATGTCGACGCCCTCGTCCCCCAGCCGGGTCAGGCGCGCGAGGTCGGTCGGCGGGCCGAGAACCGGTGTCTGGTCCGCCTTGATGTCGCCCGAGTGGAACACCGTGCGCCCGGCCCCCTTGACGATGAAGCCCATCGCCTGGGGGACCGAATGGGTGACCCAGACCGGTTCGACCGAGACACCGCCGACGTCGAGCGTCTGGCCCGCGTCGACGACCCTGGTCTCCGGCCACAGCGACTGGTCGAGCCCGGATTGGGCGAGCTTGGCGCGCAGGCCGGCGATCGTGTTCGGCGAGCCATGGACGGTCGGGAACCGGTAGCCGAGCCGGATGTGATGTTCGATCGCGCCGAAGTGGTCCTCATGCGGGTGGCTCAGGAAGAAGGCCTTGACCGCAACCTCCGGGACGTGGTCCGGATCGCCCGGCTTTTCCAGAAACCGGCCGGCATCCGGCATCCGGGCGATCGGCCCGCCCTCGGCCTGGCCGATGATCAGGTCGCCGAGGTCGATCATGATCGCGTCGTCGCCGACCTGATAGACGTGGCCGTTGGCCGTCCAGACATCGTCCCTGGGATTGCCGCCGAGCGGATGCCAGATCAGCGTATCGGAGCCAGCCATGCAGCGATCCTCGGGGTGCCGGGCGCCAGAGCGAAGCGGATCGTTCACGAGACGGTGCGGATTGTTCAATAACAGGCCTCGGCGCCGGGCGCGAGATCACGGGCACGGGACGCTGGTCGGCGGGAGCGATCGAAGATGACCGAAACGGCGACCGCCCAGGGGACAGACCACGCGATCGTAACACCCCTGGGGTCCGCCATGGCGACCCCGCTGGGGCGCGCGCTCGGCTATCCCTATCCCCGCTTCGAGGGGCATTTCGCGCTGATCGAGGGCGAACCGGTGGCGTTGAGGGGGGTTGAGCCGGGCGCGGCGCGCAGCGCCACGCTGGCCGACGGAACCGCCCTCGACCGGCATCTGTCCGACCGCGGGGTCGACCCCGGGCTGCTCGACGACATGGTCGCGGTCCTGGCGTCAGGATCGAACGCCAGTCCCCTGCAGCTTGCCCGCAAATACGCTGAGAAACCGGGCAGCGTCGTCCTCGGCATCGCGGTGGAGGCGGTCGGACACTTTGAAGAAAGCGTCTGTTCCGGAGTTTTAAGGCGGTTTT
>CAYNIS010000361.1:0-1175 GCA_964397055.1 uncultured Rhodospirillaceae bacterium
GGGTCGCGAGGGCGCCGACGTGCTGCGCCTGCTGAACGGCGACTTCCCCCATGGTCAGCCCCGGGCCGGCGATCGCATCAAGATCATCGAGTGATCCGGTGCGCCGGCGGCCCGGCCGGCAGGTCCTGTTCCCTTCGTCCCACGGGCGGTGGATGATCGGCGCTCCGCCAGCCGACCGGATCCGGCCATGACGTTCTCCGACGACGCGCTCGAGTACCACCGGCGACCCCGCCCCGGGAAGATCAGCGTCGAGGTGACCAAGCCCTCGGCCACGGCTCGGGACCTGTCCCTCGCCTACAGCCCCGGCGTCGCCGAGCCCGTCCGTGCCATCGCCGCCGATCCGCTCACGGCCTACGACTACACGGGCAAGGGCAATCTCGTCGGCATCGTCTCGAACGGCACGGCGATCCTCGGCCTCGGCAACCTCGGCCACCTCGCGAGCAAGCCCGTCATGGAAGGCAAGGGTCTGCTGTTCAAGCGCTTCGCCGGCATCGACTGCTTCGACCTGGAGATCGACGCGCCCGATCCGGACAGCTTCGTGGAGACCGTCGCGCGCATCGCCGACACCTTCGGCGGCATCAACATCGAGGACGTGGGTGCGCCGCACTGTTTCGAGATCGAGGCGCGCCTGCGCGACCGCATGAGCATTCCGGTGTTCCATGACGATCAGCACGGCACCGCGATCATCGCCGCCGCCGCGATCCGCAACTGGCTGCGCATCACCGGGCGCGACATCAAGGAGGTCAACCTCGTCGCCTCCGGCGCCGGGGCGGCGGCCATCGCCTGCCTCGACCTCCTGGTCGACATGGGCATGCCGCTCGAACACATCACGGTGAGCGACCTCAAGGGTGTGGTCTACCATGGCCGGCCGGAACTGATGGACACGCGCAAGGCCAAGTTCGCCCAGCACACCAACGCCCGCACCCTGGGCGACGTGATGGCCGGTGCCGACATCCTGCTGGGCCTGTCCGCCGGCGGTGTGGTGACCCCGGAAATGGTCCGCCAGATGGGTCCGCAGCCGTTGATCCTGGCGCTCGCCAACCCGACGCCGGAGATCATGCCGGACGAGGCGCGCGCGGTCAGGCCCGACGCGATCATCGCGACCGGTCGGTCGGACTTTCCGAACCAGGTCAACAACGTCCTGTGCTTTCCCTTTATCTTTCGCGGGGCCCTGG